>DATKQS010000020.1 GCA_035532555.1 Thermoplasmata archaeon
TCTCGTGGGTACGGTTTGGGGCGGGGAAATCGGTCCGGGAATGGTGCACCCGTCTCACCAAGGAGCAGAAGGAACTCCTCGCCACCCTCGGAGCGAGCGAGTATCTACCTGCTACCTAAATCCGCGGGAAGGCAGGTCAGACAGACCGGGGATTCGATTATAGCAGCACTCGACACTCAACGGTTCGTTGTTAGGGACAATCTCTACACCATTGTACCGAGAGAGCGATCTCCTGACCTAGGATATCTTTGTGCGCTTCTAAACTCGAAGCTGATGACCTGGTTTTACCGGAAAATAATCAATCCTGAAGAGGGTGAAGCACTGGCTCAGGTCAAGCGCGGCCATCTTGCGATCTTGCCCATCATTATACCCGAGCAGAAGAATCTAAGCCAGTGGGCAACTTACATTAGTCTAACCGAACTTGCAAATCAGATTCACTCCCTAAAACTCACGAAGAGGGCAGCAAGGACCCCTACACAGGTAACCATGCTCGAGGATCAGGAGAATGCCCTCGAGGACCAAATCGATCAACTGGTTTTCACTCTCTACGGGTTGGCAGTCGACGAGATCGAATTGGTCACGGGCAAGGCCGCGAGAGCTTGAGACCGGTGTTCGGCTTTGTGATGTCTAACCTCTCGTTGGGACCAACAACTCCCAGGAGACCTGTGTTCAAGAGTCATTGAAGAGACTTTCGCGCGGCTGTGGGGAGGGGATGGTGCCTGGCCCCTCAGTGGGAGATGCTTCGGCCTAGGGCTACAGGATTATGCATAGGGCCAGGCTCCGGCGGCGTAATCCCCCTTCGGTGAACCCTTCGGGAAGACTCTTAGATCGCCCCGTGTTCCAGAAAATTCGATGCCCGATCCCTTGGATAGAGTCGGGAATGCCTCCCTGAAGGATCAGCTCGCTAAGATCCGGCGAATGTTCGGAGACTCGGTGCCTACCCAAGAGTTGCAGAGAGAAGTGCAAGGGTTTCAGGGTCAGAGGGGAATTTACAAACCAGCTGGGTCGGAGTATGCGCTCTGGGTGAGGCAGACACTCCGCGGAGCCTATCCTGATGAGGAACCCGCCTTCTATCCTGATGGATCTTGGACCTATCGATATTCACCCGAAGGGCGGGATGGTCGGCCGGATCTCGAGCTTCCGACGAACCGTGGACTTCTGCGGTGCCAGGCTGATCACGTCCCAGTTGGAGTCTTTCGCCAAGCAGATTCAAAGCCGGGTCGTGGTGGCTATGAGGTCCTTGGGCTGGCATTCGTAGACGGGTTCGACGGAACCCACTTCATCCTGAGAGGGGAACCAATCGATTGGACCGCGACCCCACAAGCTGACCGGTTGGTTCCCACCTTTGCCCCCTTCGAGTTGGACCCCGCCCCTTCAGAGGCAGCGAATCGCACGCTTCGTGATCGGAGATTTGGGGCCGTCATTCGTCGAATCTACCATGACAAGTGCAGTCTTTGTTCCGTGGGTTACCGACTTCGGGGGAAATCACTCGGACTGGACGCAGCGCACATAATCCCCGTAGAGGAGCGGGGAAACATCGCCGACATCCGCAATGGACTCCTGCTCTGCAGAAATCACCACTCGCTCTTCGACGGATTTGCCTGGACAATGGACGAGGATCTCAGGGTGATTCTAACTCCAGACGAGGACTTCCGTCGATCTGCAATGGCGAATCACGTCCTGAGTTGGGAAGGCAAACGGCTTCCGAATCTTCCGGAACTGGCAGAGGACCTTCCAGCACCCGAGGCGATACAGTGGCGGCTCGCGGAGTTCGAAAAGGTGTGACCTCATCCAGCCGATCCCGACGAAAGCGCTTCGACCGGTCAAGCAGCGGCAGGGCCTGAAGGGAACAGTTCGTAGCAGCCAGGCGACCGTCGTAAGATCGCGCCCTCCGCCACGAGAATCTGGAGCTGTTGCCTGATTTTGGGCCGAATGTTCCGGTTGGCGGGATGCAACGAGGCTAGCTCATCCTCGAAACCGTAGACCTCTTCGAGCCTGAAGGGGCCGGGTGCAAGTCCTTGCACAAACGAGAGTACGTCCCTTAGCCAGCCCCTACTCTCAGGTCGAAGGCGGACCATGAACTCAAAGCGAGCCCACTCTTTGGTCACGATCGGCCAAGGTAGCGCACGCCCATCCCTCACGACGCTTACTCGTCCGGAAGCCGGAATCAACTCCATGTTGATGCTGCATCCCTGCCATCCCGCTCGTCGCGCTTTCGAAGAGAGCGGCTTGCGTGGAACGATCGCCTGGTCTGAGATCAAGCTCCTATGCACTGCTAGCAAAGTCCTGACGCCTAGATCGTCACGGTTGTACTCCATGAGCAGGAGATTTGGAACACGGTCGGAGCCAACGGCTGACCGGAAAGTGGAGTACTCTCCATCGGGCACAAGGCGACCGAACCGTCTCGAACTCGCTTTCAGTTCGTAGGGCTCGGAGCACTCTGGACATTCAAAGTCCCGTGCCCTTGTGTTCTGGGCGGTTGGCGTCAGTGGAGCGGCAGAGCAAGAGAGGCAAGGAACTTCCCGACCCACCCACTCTTGGGTAAGGATGCGGGCAATCTGTGACCGGCTTTCGTATCTCGAAGCCAGATCGCCCCTGAGAGTAAGGTCCACGAGCCAAGAAGCGAGGGGTACGATCTAAACGTTCCTGGGGGTCTTCCCTTTCCACTCCCAGGGCGGCGTTACAGTGGATCCGCTGCGGCCGCTGAACGCCGAGGGTAGTGATTGTCTCCCGCGAAGGCCCAAGACGCGACACAGGGAGGCTACGCTCAACAAGCGTTGAACACACTCGCAACGCTCGCCTTGTAGTTCAGGAAACGACTCAGATCAGAATACGAGCTAGATCGCGATCGGTATGCAACATGAGCATCATCAGACCGTACTCGGTCATCGGAACACATGCCCCGAAACCGTGCAAGCTTCTTGCTGACAACTCACGAATCGGGATGCCGCGCTCTTCTGAGAATTCTATGTCCTGCCGACCAACAAACTTGGTCTTTAGTTCATCATATGTTAGCCTAAGGGGCACGTAGGCGCATAGCCCAACTGTAGGTAACGAGCCTTCCAAGAAGACCGATAGAATTCGTGCGTCCATGGGTTCGAAATCATCGGGTGGGGCAATGGAAAGCTCCTCCAGGAGTCCTCGCGCTAGACACGCTCCTAATCGTGCGTCAGGAGGGAACCTCAGATCGTCCTCGGACACATTCTCGTCCACAGTAGGGGACCAATGGTTAGGGTACCACCCTACGTCTGGAGGGCGTTTGATTACTAGCAATCGATCATCCTTGGTGACGACCAAGCAGTGAATCGCGGTCGAGGCGGGAAACGAAATTTCACCTGGAGTTATGGCCTCCAGGGCGGAAGCCTCTAGCCGTTGCGTGTCTCCAGCTGCCCACGCCTGATAGAAGCGGCACACGGAGTACTGCGTCTTCCTCGCCTCGAGAACCAACTCCGGACTGTCCGTGAACGCTGTGGGTGATCGCGCGATCATGTAGTTCGTGCCGTCATTGTAGAGTCTGAGAGAGTCACGATTATCCTCGACAAACCGATTGTAGGCCGCCTTCATACCTGAGGGAAGTTCGAACGGGGCTTCCGAGACTCGGAACTCCACCTCCTTCAGTTTCCAACCCTCGGCCGGATTGGGGTGAGCGCGCACCGTAACGATGGTCCCGAAGGCATATCGATCCTTTGCTGCAAGTCGAAGGTATGGGGGGACAGAGCGCAGCATCGCCGCGCTCAAGCTCGAATCAATCGACTTGGCTCGTCTTCTCCGCTCCAAAGCGTACCAGAGCACTACTGGGACGAGAACCAAGCTGATTCCCATCCATAGGAGAATGCTCTGGCCAACGTTTCCGAACAGCAGCGCTGCAGAGAGGCTGCCTCCTCCGGCCGGGTTCGAGGCGATTGCCGCTGTGAGCGTGACGAGAATCGTTACCCCTACGATGGCAACCGTAGCTCCATAGCGTGAGAGATAGTGACGAACCCAGCCTTCGAACGTTCGGTCTGCCTTTAGCGTCATTACCGCTCAGTCACGGGGTGTATTACCCGGCCAACATTATAGAGCCTACCGCAGGCTGTTCTTTCTCCGTCTTCACGGTAGACTGCGGGAGTGGAATCCGCAGGCATTCGGCGCGATGACCACATCAGATGCTGATTGATCGATCAAGAGCTCTGCGATCGTGATTCGTGTCCACGACGGCGCTGGGAGTTGGTCTATCGCCGGTAGCACCGGCCTCGGGTCCAGTTGCTCGCGTGTGTTGTCTTCCCCTCGTAGTGTGTGAGATTTAAGTCTGCGAACTGAGCTCAACGCTCGTTGTGTCGGAATCGTGAATCCTTAGCGGGTAGGCAATGAGTGAGGGTGGTGTTGGCCCGTCCGCGGGCGCACGTGGCCGCCCGACATCCGCTACGGTCTGAGTTGCTCCTCACCAAAACCTGTCGGCATCGGAATGACCCAATACACTCGGCGCGATGCGGGCGTTCGCTCAGGCAAGTCGTACCTTCAGGATGGTGAATAGCCGATCAGCCAAGCTAGGCAGACGACCGGGACACAAGGAACTGCAATCCCTGTTCCCCCTCCCTCGATGTCAGCAGCAAGGCAGTCAAAGGGAGGGACTGGTGGCCCAACGCGCATCGAACGTTGCGTGGAGGATCCGATGCAGATCGTGCGCAACGGATTCGGTGAGAAGGACTACGAATGACTCCCGTGCGCCAAGGTCCTTGATGCCCGGGCCAACAAGCAGAACGGCCTCATTCGCCAGAATGTATCTATCGTGTAACTGGTTGTGCCCGGGAAGGCGACGCATTTCGAGATTTGGGTGTTCGGACTTGAGGTCCCGAATCTGAGGAGCCATCGCTGGTGCGCGCTCGCCCCCACCGAGGTCCTGGGTAAGGAATCGCACGCGTCCGGATCTGTTAGCCAACGCGTCGAGAACCTCAAGAGATCTTGTTCCGTAATACCGATCCGTGATTGCCAAGTCTCCTTGGAGCGTGTCGGCTAGACCGAGGAGACCCTTTCGGGCGCTCCAGCGGCGACCCGCTTCGAAATACATTACCTCGATCGAATTCTTGCCACCGATAGAGAAGAGGCGCTCTCTGCCCTTCCGTGCGATTCCGTAGCGAAGCCCGTGCTCAGTTGGCTCACGAATCACGAGATCCTGGGCTCGGTTGAGGGCGTTCGCGATTTGCCCCCGCCGAATCGCAACATCGAGAGACTTGAGGATTGCCTCGATTTCGCTGACAGACAACGGACCGGACTCTCCCGAGTCGCGGGCGGCAGCGAGGCACCAGAGAGTGCGATCGAGCGGTCTAGAGAGGTTGTGCAACTCCTCAGGATTGACGTCTGGCGAACCACGTATCTGTGCAACGATAGACACTGGGTCGCCCGTCAAAGTCGTACTCTAACCTATCGCCTCTATCTCACGGAACTTCACGATCTGATTGACGCAAACTCAGCGATTTCCATACTTCCAGCTACCACCGTCCCGCGTCCGTTGAAGTTCCTTCCTTCGAACTAGACGAAGCAAGATCACGGCGAGCGGTGTCGATGGTACTAGGTGGCCGTCCTTTCCGAGAGCGTCCTTAACCTCAGCCAATTTCCTGGGCGTACGGAAGTACCCCGATTCCCGAAGAGCGAGGACGTGTCCAACTGCCCCGCGCTGGGTCTTGTTCGTTTTCGCTGGACGAGTCGTGTGAGTTTTCTCAGGTCTGCCAGTGCCAGCCTCTAGCTTGTGAAGAACCGAGGCAACCTCCTCGGTAGTCCCTTCAATCGTAACCCGGGCTCCGGATGATGTAACGTACTGCGCTTTGGGCATGCGAGACGTGAGTCGATGGACCTCACAGTATATCAGGATTTTCAAGAGAGTTGCAAGTGTGCTAATCCGGCCCGTTCTCCGTCTAAGCCGACATGTCACAAGTGTCCATCAAGTGAAAGTCTAATATCCGTCCATCGCACTCACGCGCATCGCAGGCCAAGGGAGATCGGGGGCCGAACTAGATGGCAGATGAGAAGGGCGACGATGAGCTCACCGCAATACGCACTGCACTAGGTGCGTTGATACCTCTTAGTGAGTCAGCTCGTTCCCGCGTGATCCAGTACATCATGGCCCGTTTCGCACTGAAGCCTCCAATAGACTCCCAAGCCTCCTCTACGCTGACCGAGGGAGCAAACGCTGGAAAACCTGCTCTAGACCCAGCCCCCCGACCACCCCACAACCGTGCCGCAGGTGACATTCGGGAGTTCGTGTCCGAGAAACAACCGAAGAGTGGGATTGAGATGGCAGCCGTTATGGCCTATTATCTCGCCAACGTGGCTCCTGCCGACGAACGTAAGGGAGCGGTCATCGCCGACAATATTCACACCTACTATGTACAGGCCGGCTTCCCGCTGCCTGCGAAGCCTCGACAATGTCTGGTCGACGCCAAGAATGTCGGGTGGCTTGTGCCAACAGGCAATAGGGGAGAGTACAAGCTTACTCCCGTAGGAAACAATCTAGTCGCTCACCGTCTTCCTGAGTCAAGCGATACCGTACGCCGCCGACGGGCGAAACGTACACCTCGTGTGCCGACCGAGTCGGCGACACCTCGCCCGACTTGAACACGATAGGTCTCGTCGCTGCACTGGCTCTTCCTCGCGTCTCCGCCTCGCCTTCGTTTGGACAGTAGCCAAGCTCAGCGGGCGGAAACCGACATGGACTCGTCGGACCGAAGGTCCGGTATCTCGTCCAACTTCAGGCGTGGCAATCAGACAGACGGGTCGGCTCCGGCCGAGGGTCGTTCGCGTGCGATCCGTACAGCTCAGTGAGACAGAATCGGTGGGCGGTCCTCGATCAGCATCCCTCTCCAGCCGGGAGCACAGGTCGAATCAGTCAAGGTGGGTTCAATAGTGCTTGAGCGGACGGAGCAATTTCACTCATACCAACCGGCCCTCCGACCCAGGACCCGCCAGATCGACGTGTCTCGACGGACGCCATCTCGGCAGGATACTGTATAAGGGTGGAGCCCCCTGTCTGACCACCTGTCTAATGGCAACTCACCGCGCTCCTCAGGGTGCTCGGAAACGAGCTGCTAACGCTAGGATCCCGACACAGGCGCTTCCCCCTGCCTCAGTGTCAGAGACCCATCCTGTACAATCGACCAAGGCTGGTTCTGAGAGGTTGAGAGATGCATTCACTTCAACGGAGATGTTTGCCGACATCGGGCCCTTCGGTGACTCCGCGCTGCCCCCAAAGCTCTCGAGCCGGGAGGTGGTCGTCTGGTACAGTGATATCCGTGGATTCACTCGCTATTGTAACGCCCTCAAGGCGCGGAGTCAGGACCGTCTGATAGAGAATCTGCTCGCATCCTACCTCAAGATCTACGTCACAGCTTATCGGCTCACACTGGATGATTTCACCGAGACCCACCTGAGAGCCGACCTGGCACGAGCAAAGACGCTTAGAATGCCGAGTGCGACAGCCGAGGCTCGGACTCGATACCTCCGGACACAAGCCCAGCTCAAGGAAGTTCGGCACATTGCCACGCCCGTGTACTACAAGAACCTCGGTGATGGCTTGCTCGTCGTCTGGGAACTCGATGGGGCGTCGACTATGGCAGTGAAGAGCCTGGCAACGGACTGGATCCAGTCAATTATTTTGGAGACCCACGCGCTGTTCCTTTATCGCTTCAGTCACCTGACGCCTGTAGAGCGTGATTCCTACGCCGACGAAGCCACTTCCCTGAAACTTGGCTCGGGCGTCGCACGAGGAACGGTGCTGCGATTGGACTTTCCAGGACAGACCATGCATGACTACGCGGGATCCATCATGAACCTGGGCGCAAGGCTCTGCAATCTTGCTAGACCCGAGGGCATAGTGGCGGAGCTCGGCACTACCCGAGCCACTTACTACAGACTGTTTAAGGGCGGGCGAGGCGAGATCATAGAGTTGCGCGGGCTGAAAGGAATCGAGAAGGAGACCATTACTGTCTGGACGTTTCGAGTCAACAAGATTCCTGGGAAAGTCATCAAGAAGAAGTGGTCAACGAAGGATATCCCTGCAGATTAGCGGGCCGAGCAAGACTGGTCGGAGTCGATACTCACCGACCGGCCGATCTGGTAGCGAGTTCCTCCTGGAACGGCTGGCCGTCAGGGCCCGGCGGAGACCGTCTCGGGCCTGAGGTGCCACGGGGTACCCATCCGTGTCAGGGCTCAGGTCGCCGGTCCGGCCGCTTCAACCGCTCGGGTGGAACCTCGGATCCAAGTCGGACCGCCGCCCAGCCCGGACACACACAATCCAGCGATCATCTATGCAGAGGCGATCTGCCTTCCTCCACCCGAAGCGCAGTCGCGCTTGTTCTCGACCCTGCTATGCTCAACTCTCCTTGTGCGCGATTTCTGCGGATCGAGAGTTTTGAAGTGAGCGCGGGAGATCTTCTTGTGTGCATGAGCAACCTTGTGCGAGTCGTAGGTGCGTAGGTGACCTGGCTGACAGCCCCAAGTCCCGGATTGCCTGTCAAGAGAGTCGCAAGGTGCAAGTATGGTTTCGGGTTGCCTGATCCTGTGGCTTACCCCGACTTCCCCCCACATGTGATTGTCGATGTCAGCAACGTAGCCTATGGTCATTCGAGCGGCCCTCCAGCCCAGTTGCGAAACGTCGAGACCGTCGTCGAGTCCCTCAGGGCTGCAAGGGTCGAGTTTGAACTGTTCGTCGACGCTTCAACCTTTCACAAGATTGACGACCCGCGAGGACTCCGAGAGATCCTCAGAAGCCCGTCTGGAATCGACCTCATCAGGTTTGCAAGGACGCCCGCCGGGACCCAAGCCGACGAGACAATCATCAGTAGGGCAAGACTGGAACTCGAGGAGTATGGGCGACCGGTGTACATCCTTTCGGGAGACAAGCTCCGAGACCACCCCAGTGCCGAGGGTATACCCCGAATCACCTTCAGATTCGATCGAAGCGGAGGCGTAACTTTCAGTCCCCCGCTTACTAAACTGCTTTCCAGGAGAGATTACCTGAGGGTGTTTCCCAACCACATCCTGTCTGAGGGTGTGCCATGTCCCCACACCAACGTCGAGACATCGATCACGAATGCGGGCGAGATATCACCTATTTGCGTTGTATGCAGTCAAGTAGTCCCCGATTGGAAATTCCCGGCAGACGGGTCGGAGGAGGACTAGTCGCTGCCCCTCGCCCTCACAGTAAACTTCCTGCTACGGGGCATCTGGTCAAACTCGATCTACGGAGTCCGACTTCTCCGGCAGCGATCGAAAATTCTCCCAGGGCTGCTCATGGAATGCGCCAGCCACTTGCCTACCGCGCTTTCCAAGGAGCGTGACTGAAGAGTTCGGAGCTTATCGACGGTGACTGCGGCGGCAGTTCCTACGGATTGTGAACCACCTCATCGAGCTGCATGGTCAACCTACAGATCCGGGTCCTGCCGTCCCAGAAGGCTATAGCAAGAAGTGCCGTATATCCTATGAGGTGGCTGAGGATTGTAGATGGCTCGGAGAGAACGGTGCGTACCTGCTCTCATACGCAACGACGCCGCTGACATCAAGTTCTGACCGAGGAAGCGACAGACCTGAAGGAGTAGTCACATGGCCGCGAAGAAGCTCTCACCAGTATCCGCGGAGTACGTCAGGGGCACGCTGATTCGAATCGCTACCAAAAAAGGAGAGGCGTTCAACAGGTACTTCCCTAACGCCTCGTCCGAAGGCGGGTACATTGGTTACGAGCTAGTTGACGATCTCACTCATGACCAGGCAGAGTACCTCATCTATGAAATGGAAGAGGCCGTCAGCACGTTTTGGTTCAACGAGAACAAAGTCAAGAGCGGGTATAGAGGTCATGGCAGACCGGGTCTCGCTCCAGAGGATGAAGGGGCGATCCAGGCAGCCATCAAGGACCTACAGAGAAAGAGAAAGGGGATGGAGCGCGCTATTGGCGAGCTCCGCGAGCTCTACGACCTAGCGAATTAGGCAATTCGAGATTTGGTCAAATCAGAGAGTTAGTAATGCTGACAAATTACGGACCATAGCAAAGGTTCGGTTCAATGCTCGATGTAGGTAACTCCAATGGCTTTCCAGCTGATACTGGGGAGATCTGCCTGAGGATGACGGTGCGTTAGAGGGGGGGGCACGGCCTTTCGGACTTACCGAGCGAGTGTCTACTAAGCCATCAACAAGACCCGCCGCATGCGAGTCTTGAGGGGCATCTGGTTGCCAAACGAACGCGACAGGCGACGCGTTCTCCCTGCCCGGAGTCTTTCCGAGCCTCTGAAGGGACCGACATCATGATGCGGTAGATTTAATGTGAACATGCGCATCATGATGTTGCAGATGGCCGAGCAACCCGAGCGCCTTCTCGAGCTATTGTCGGACGCCAACCCCTGGTGGGAACAAGGGTCTGTACCCGATGCTCTCGCTCCGCCTTATCGACGACGCGACTTCTTCGTCATTCGGAACAAACTGCAGGACAAGCCCATCACAGCTCTAGCTGGTCCTCGCCAGGTCGGCAAGACCACGCTCATGTATCAGCTGATAAAGGACCTGCTTGCTCAGGGGACGGATCCCAAGCGAATCCTCTTCGTCAGCTTCGACCTTCCGGGCTTGGGTCTATACAGCCCGCAGCCCTTGAATGACGCCATTCGCGGGTTTGAGGAGCGGATCCTTCGCGAGCCTCTCCGAACCGCCGGTCAGCCGGTCTATGTATTCCTCGACGAGATCACAAAGCTCCCCAACTGGCATCGTGATCTCAAAGGATGGTACGACTTTCACTTCCCCCTCCAGTTCCTCGTGTCATCTAGCTCCAATTCGGAACTCCAGTCCGGGGCGTCGGAGAGCCTGACTGGAAGAGTGACGATTCAGCTGCTCCTCACGTGGAAGTTTGTCGACGTGATGTCGCTTAGGACCGGAGATTACCGGGCGAACGACGAATATCTTCAAGCCCGATCCGAACTGGAAATTGCCCTGAGAAAGCGAGATGCCTCAGGTCTTTTCAAGCGGCTTAAGCGCATTAGGCCGCGCCCGACGCGGAGACGAATCGCCCTCAAGGCGGCTCTCGAATGGTATCTCCTGGTTGACGGCTATCCCGAGCTGATTCAATCGGATGACGCTGGGCGGTGCGCCCGTCGTCTCGACGACTACGTGAAGTTGACCCTCGCACACGATTTGTACCGATTTCACCGGATTCGATCGAGCACACGTGTCCTTGAGGACCTACTGAGTCTCATCGCCGGTCAGAGCGGTGGGTTGGCGAATCACCGGAAGCTTTCCGAGCCACTTGGCCTGGATGAAAGGACGTTGTCGGAATATCTCGACTATCTCGAGGGTGCATTCATGATTTCTAGAGCCTACTTCTACTCTCGAAGGCGGGACACTCGCCTTCGGAAGCAACGAAAGATTTACATTCCCAACCCCGGGCTCCTCAACGTACTTCGAGGCCGGGTCGATGCGTCGATGTTTACGAATTCCATCGAGATGGGTCAGCTCGTGGAATCGGTTGTCCACGGCTATGCAAAGAGACTTGCATTCAATCTATCGCCGGGCCCCTTACCCCCGGTCTACTATTGGCGCGACAGACACGATCATGAGGTGGATGTGCTGATCGAGTACCAAGGAGAGCCCCTCCCCATTGAGGTAAAGTATCGAACCGACCCGAAACGAGACCTCGAAGGAATGCACCATTTCATCGAGGAAAAGCGGCCCCCCTTCGGGGTGGTCGTCACTCGTGATCTGCTGGAGTACGAACCCCCGATTCTATTTGTTCCGTTGGTTGACTTCTTGATGCTCGCGTAGCCGTGACCAAACACTGAGGGAGTTATCGCTCCCGCGAAGTCAGGAGCGTGTCGCGCTACGTGAATGGGTGTACAGATAGACCGTTCGGTTGCGCGTAACCAGCGGTAACCAGGGAGTTTCCGCGTGCGTTACGCGGCCGGATCGGAGGTAGGAATGTGGACCATCAGCGATGATGCCTAGCGACGGTCCGCTTCGAGATACGTAACTTACGGACCATGGGATCGCCCGTGACCCGCCCCCGAGGCATCAACGGGCCCGGTCTCGCGAACAGAGACGCCCGGGACGGAGTCGAGGATCGGGATTCGTGGTCTCCCCGCTTGGATAACTGCTCGGGGGCGACGCCTCGCGGATGGGAGGCTGGTCGATTCGGAATCCCGTGAGGGGAGCCAGAGCATACTGCGCTCATTACCCGATGAGACTCATCCTCAGGAGGACCACAAAACGCGTGTCAGAAACTCGATAGACTTGGTCGACGGGAAGGCCCTTACCCCGACGGACTCAACGTTTGCAGCCTTCCTTCAGTCCACAGGGGATTCGGGACCTTGCTGTGAGGCATGAGAAGAGCACTCCTCTCGGATGTTCAAAACGGGTGGGTTTCGGTCGCCTCACCGAGTAGGCGCGCCTGAAGCCCTCCCTTGGGAGCTAGCGTAGCCTTACTCCGGCTCAACGGAGTGAACGTTTCCATGCCCCAGGAACCCGGGAGGTGTAGGTCACTTTGCTCGCTCCGAGAAAAGTGGCGAAGCGGGTGATCGTCTCTCCGACCTGGGAGGCGACCTCCCGGTCGCGGGGCGCATCAGGTTCAGCATGGACCGCATTGACAAGGAGTTCCCCACGCGCTCTGTCGAGCCGCGGGTCAATTCGGCCGATGAGTCTCTCCCCCCAGAGGATGGGAAGCACGTAGGTCCCGTACTTTCGCTTCTCCTGAGGCAGGAACTGCTCGCGGACGTAGTCGAAGCCGAACAACCTACTCGTTCTGGGTGTGCTGCAGATCAGGTTGTCGAACGGGGGAAGCAAGGACATGCGAGGACGCCAGGCTGCACTACCCATCGATTCGAGGAGGGGAACGTCCCGATCGTGGATGTAGCGCTCGTCCCTCGTACTCAACCCCGCAACGGTTACTCGATGTATCGTGGATTCGTCCTGAAGGCGTTGCAACGTCGCTCTCAGGTTCTGATATCGGCCGCGGACGAAGTAGTAATGGATCTCAGAGGGGGTGGCGGCACCCAGGGCTCGGATGGCCCTCTGAGCGGCCTCGCGCTCGAATGCCTCGTCCGACAATTCAGTTCGGTCCACCCAACGAGGGAGGAACGGCTCGGAAAGGCCCCAGACATTCTGGTTTCCCCGGTGGCCGACCACCATCACCTTTCCGCTCATCAACAGGTGGAATAGCATGAGAGAGACATCGGTCCCGAAGGTCCATTGGCCCCCACTCCACTTTCTTCGAGGAGTGTCCTTGAAGCCACTCAGTTGCAGCGGTCCCTTCCTGAGCTCATTCAGCACCTTCTTGCGGAGTTCTGAATGCTCGGCGAGGAATCTCTTGGCCTGTGCCCTCGGCGTCTCCCAGGAGCTGGACAGGGATTGGGGATATCTGCTCATGAGCGAGTAGTAGAGGGGATAGTCTTCGGTCAGGACGATAGACGCGACCGGCGTCCAGTGCTGGAAGAGCTTCTTCTCCTTCCACAGGAGTCGATCCAAATCCGATGGCCGGAAATCGCCGAGCCTGCACCAGAGCGAGATGAGGTGGGACGGCGCGACGATGCTAATCGGGTCCCATTGAACGTAGGCGAGGTCCCGAATCACGGAAAGGATCGCGCTAGGCGTAGGTCGCGGGATCAATTTCCCGGCAAGGTGCTGCTTCGTGACGGCCAAGCGCCGGAGGGACTTCAGTGAGGTAGTGAGGCGCTCTCGGCTCATCGTAGCCTGACTCCCAGAGGGAGCTCAGCAGTAGGGATACAACTTTCGAGTAGGTCCCCTTGCGGCTCGAGGTAAATGCCGGACTGTGCCTGGCAACCGTTAGTCGGGGCGAATGTCGCCGGGAGGTGCCCGGAGCCATAGGTTCGCTATCTCTGCGCGCGCCGGACGGGTGGGGATCTGCCCGGAATCGCCGGCTTCTATGGCCCGCGGCAGTGCCCTAGCCGGGCGGGACAAAGAATTCGATCCAGATGCCGTTCGGATCTTGGATGTACGCCCATCGGTGTTCCGGGTCTTGCATCTCGAGAACAGCGGGGTACCCGGCCTTCTTGGCCTCCTCGAGCACGCCGTCCAGATCTTTCACCTCGAAACCGAGGTGGTCTAGCCCCTCCCCAACCTCATACCTCGTGTCGAACCGGTTTCCCGGCGGATAGTAGTTCAGCTCTAGCTGATGGCCGCCCGGCTCCCTCATGAGAATCACGACATTGCCCTTCGTGGAGTGCTGCGTAAACCGCGCCACCTCCATCATCCCCAGGACGCTCGTGTAGAACTTGACCGACTCCTCCAGGTCCTTCACCCGGATGCCCGTGTACCCAAACTTCACGTCCATGTCGATGGCCCACTTCGTAGGTCCACAGGGGGTAAAGAAGCTATTCGGGACTGACTCGGCAGCATTCAGCCAGACGGGTACAGTAGCCGCTCAACCACGCCAGGCGGAACGAGACGAAAGATCCAAGGTGCGCGTCGCCCACCCAGGGCTCCACACAGCTCGAAACTCGGTAACCGGACCCTTTCGGGCCGGCGTTCATCGTGTTCGTTTGCCACGCCAGCAACGGGTACTTTCCTCCACTAAATACGGAATCGGACTCCCACGAAGACGCACTCTCGGCGGTTGCTCATCCAAGTATATACGCCGACCCCAAGTTACCAGAGGCAGGCCGGATAATGTGGGGCCGACGTCGAAGCATCGAGGGTGCGACGATCTCCTTGCTCCTCGGCCTATCGATCTTGACCCCAATGGTTCTCGTCATGGGCTCGGGCCCTATTGCGGACCGTTCGGTTCAGGGTGGGATCGGGAATCCCTGGGACTCCGGCCCTTCCGCGGTCGGTAACGCGGCGGCCGGAGCCGGCATCACCTCTGGCGGACCGGTGACCTCCTCGGACCCCGCGGGTGTGATTTCAACGATCAATGTCGGCACCGATCCGGGACTCGCCGCTTACGACAGTGGGAACGGCTACGTCTATCTCGCGAACACCGGATCCCACAACATGAGCTTGATCAACGCGCTGAAACTGCAGGCCACGGTGAGTGTCGGAGAGTCTCCTGAGTTCCCGACGTACGATAGCACGGACGGTTGGATCTATGTATCTGACGTTGACTACCACACAATCGAAGCACTGATTGGAACGACGGTGGAGTTTCTGATCACCGTCGGCGCGAATCCCCAGGTCTCTGCTTACGACTCCGGAAACGGGGACGTTTATGTCCCAAATCAAGGTTCGAACAACGTCAGCGTGGTCAGTGGGAGGACGGTCTTGGCTACCGTCAACGTGGGTACGAGTCCCTCCTTCGCCACATACGACAGCAAGAACGGGTACGTCTACGTGGGAAACAGCGGCGCCAGCAACGTCAGCATTCTGAACGGAACTACCCTGGTCGGCACGGTCAACGTCGGTTCCAACCCGTCGTACGCGACTTACGATGGCGGAAACGGTGACGTCTACGTTTCGAACGTTTTTTCGAATAATGTGAGCGTGATCAACGGGACGACGCTGGTGGGCACGGTTAGCCTCGGCAGCACTCCGGAATCCGGCGCGTACGACGCTCGGAACGGGTTCGTCTACGTGCCGAACGTCAACCCGTACTCCGACTCAAACTACGTGAGCGTGATCAGCGGGACGACGCTGGTGAGCATGGTCAGCGTCGGCAGCATCCCGGAATTCGCTGCGTACGACAGCGGCAATGGCGACGTCTACGTGCCGAACGCCGGCTCGAACAGCGTGAGCGTGATTAGCGGCACGTCGGTGATAGCCACGATCACCGTCGGTTCCGACCCAGTCTTCGCGACTTATGACAGCGGGAACGGATATGTCTACGTGACGAACCAAGGTTCGGGCAGCGTGAGCGTGATTTCGGGCAACGTGAGCGGGATTGGAGCTGCTTCTACGGTAGTCTTCACGGAGACCGGAATCCCCTCGGGGACATCGTGGTCGGTGTCGTTGAACGGAAGTCAAGAGAGCTCGACGGGGTCGGCGATCGCGTTCACGGAGGTTAACGGAACGTACTCGTATTCGGTCGGAGACGTACCGGGTTGGCATCAGAGCACGCTTCCGTACAACGGACGGGTGGCGGTAAGGGGGTCGACCGTGATCGAGCCGACGTTAGCGTTCACCCAACTGACGTATTCCGTCACGTTTACGGAGACACCCCTTCCGTCGGGGACGAATTGGTCGGTGACCATGGGAGGGACCCCACAGGCGTCTACCACATCAACGATCACGTTCACGGACCAGAACGGGACGTACGGCTACACGGTAGCCTCGGTCTCAGGGTACACCAGCTCGCCCTCGTCCGGGTCGGTGACGGTGGCCGGTGAGGCAAAGACGGTCACCGTGACGTTCAACGCACTTGCGCCGGGCACGTTCGCCGTCACGTTCACCGAGACGG
The DNA here is from genome assembly GCA_035532555.1 of Thermoplasmata archaeon. Taxonomy (NCBI): domain Archaea; kingdom Methanobacteriati; phylum Thermoplasmatota; class Thermoplasmata; species Thermoplasmata archaeon. The sequence goes on from DATKQS010000020.1 coordinate 16,352, forward strand.
GCCTCCCATCGGGCACCGACTGGTTGGTATCGTTGAATGGTACGATGGAGAGCTCCACGGTCTCCTACATCGACTTCGCCGAAATGAACGGGACATATTCGTACATCATCGGGGCGGTCCCAGGCTCGGTCGCATCCCCTTCGGCGGGGAATGTGACGGTGAATGGGGAATCGATCAGCATCTCGTTGGTCTGGACCTTGCTGGCCTCAATCACCTACAACGTCACCTTCACCGAGACGGGTCTAGGATTGAGCGCGGAGTGGTCGGTGAGTATCGATTCCACTAGCTATTCGGCTTCTCAGACCGGGGACACCGGACCGAATTTTGCCTTTGACTCCTCCATCGTGTTCCAGGGCGTGCCCGATGGGAGTTACAACCTCTCGGTGGCTGCCCCTGACTACAGCGCCACCCCATCCTCGGGCGTGGTCACCGTGGACGGATCGAACACTTCCATCTTCATCACCTTCACCGTAGCGGGTATGGACCTGGTCAGTTTCTCGGAGACCGGCCTCGCCGACGGAACCGCCTGGTCGGTGACCTTGGTGGGAGTGGGGATCGTGCAATCGACGTCAGCCACGATTGCGTTCACCGATCTAACGCAAGGAACCTATGCCTACACGGTAGGAGCGATCCCCGGGTGGACCACCGCAAGTTATTCCGGGTCCGTGACGGTGACCGGGGTGGCGCCGAGCGTATCGGTTCCGTGGACCCCGTTTACCTACTCTGTGACGATTGAGGAGACTGGGATATCGGCCGGGACGTTGTGGACGAGCCAGGTGTCGGAGGTAGTCCTCCCGCCGCAGACCGTCGGGTCGACGTCTATAGGAGTAAACCGGGTTGCGATCGCGAGAGGGCCGACAGCACACGACGGCTTCGCGCCCGTGAAGATGAGTTGGTCTGCGAACTCGACAGGGCCAACGGCCGTCTATCAGCTCCCGAATGGGACGTATTCGTACGTGATCGCGGCATCCGGGTATCAGACGACGACACCGACGCCGTTCACGGTGAATGGGCAATCGGAAACGCTGCCACCGGTGTCGGTCTCTCTGAGCTCCCCGTCGGTTGGGTTGTCGCTTTGGGTCTATGTGATCATCGTGGTCGTGATTGCGGCGGTCGTTGTTGGCGTCGGAATCGGTCTGATGCGACACCGCCGGCCGCCCGCTCTGGCTGTTTCACGTCCTCCCCCGAAGCCGCCTACGAATCCCTAGCTCGCGGATACGCCAAAGTAGATACGCGGTTTGTCGTTTTTGACGTAGGTCACTCGCGTCAAAGAGAGCCTGCAGGGCCAATTCGCACTAGCGTGGGATGGCGGGGAGTAGAATGCGATGGAGAGTGCCCGGTGGCCGGGACCGATCCTCGAGGGTACAGAGGTTCCGACCCTGAGGGTCGAACGAGGCGAGGAGCATCGCCGGGGCCGCCCCACTTCGCACGGCAGGTATCGACTCGATTCCATGTTCGCCGCAGGGGTCGCTATCGGAGTTTGCGGCCTCCTACTGGTTGTGGCTGCGGTGGTATCGAGTGGGGCCGCGAGCGCAGGTGTCGGCCGGCCCGCAATGATCCCATCGGCCCTCGACGGTCGGTCGGCGGTGTCTCCTCCCGGTTCGGGGGTTGTGTACGAAGTGACGGTCACCGAATCCGGGCTCACACTCGGAAGCGCTTCCGACATCGTGTGGACGGTTACGATAGAGGGTGGCCTGTCGTACTCTTCGCAGACCGGGACGCTGTCGTTCTTCCTACCGGACGGGACCTACCGGTTTACGGCCACATCCAGCGATACGACCCGCAGCTCGCCCGGAGGTGAGTTCGTCGTGAACGGGTCGGCCGCATACCCGTACGCCCGTTTCTCGCTGTTGACGTTCCCGATCACGTTCACGGAGATCGGCCTTCCGAGCGGGACCAACTGGATGGTCACCTTCGCCTCCGTAACGGAGAGCTCGACGACCAACAGTTTGGCATATGCGGAGCCGAACGGATCGTACTCGTTCTCCGTGTCGGACGTGCCGGGCTTCGACCCCGCTCCCGTCACGGGGAACCTGTCCGTCGGCGGGAGCCCGGTCTCGCAAGTGATCGAGTTTATCCCCATCCTACCGGGGATGTACGAGCTCTCGTTCACGGGGCCTGCGCTGCCGGCGAACGCGGCTTGGTCGATCGTGGTCGGTGGCGTAGCCCACAACGCGATTGGCACGACACTCGTGCTCAGCGAACCGAACGGGACCTATTCCTTCTCGGTGCTCCCTCCGGCTGGATACAGCGCGAGCCCCTCCTCAGGAAGTGTCGTGGTCGCCGGCCACGCCGCCCAGCAGTCGATTGCCTTCCAACGGAGTTCGGCGAGCACTGGCTCGGGTCTCTCCGGCTTCGACTATTTCTGGGGGGCTCTCATCGGCGCGGCCATAGCCCTCGCGGTGGCCGGGCTCCTCTGGGTGTGGATCAAGAGGCGGGGACCGCCACGGGGATTTTGACGACGGGCCCCCGGCAGTCGAAGCGAGCCATCTTGGATACGAGTACGGCTGCCCTGAGGCTCCGATGGCGGCCTGTCCGCTGAGCCACGTGCGCGACTCGTTGAGGAGATCGGATCAAGAGACCCCCGCGGCCCTCAAACGGAGACTCGGGATTGTGAGGAATATCAACGAGACGAAGCGAACCCGTGGACTCCCGGTGAGGGACTACGCTGTCGAACGGCAGGTGGTCGGTCGATGGAGATGCGCGATGGGCGTGATTGAGGTACCTTCCGGAGAGAGGATAGCAGATCGCCCGGAGCGGTTGGGCACCGCCTGGGGTGCACCTCTCGTGGTTCCGGCCCCAGCAGGGGCCATATCAAGGTCGTACGGGGGCGGCAGCAGTTCCGGGTCAACCACGCTCAGTCAACGGGTCCCTTTTAGCACCCGACATGATGGGAGTTCCGTCTCAAGACCCTCCCGGACGAATCAACGATGGCGACCTCCCTCCCTTCGGTGGCGGAACTGAAAGGGGCCGCCCGTGCCGCTTGGCCCGAGCAACGACTCGATCGATTCCGAGTCCACAACGGTGGGTGGGCGAATCTCGTCCTAGAAGCGGACGCGGGCGTCATATTCCGATTCCCTCGTCGTCGTGCGGTTGCCGAGTCGCTAAACTTCGAGTTGCGGGCGCTCGATCTACTGTCCCGCCATCTTTCAGCGCCGATCCCTGCTCCCGTTCGGGTTTCGGTTCTTCGCCGACCCCGGGGCTGGCCGTTCATGGCCTACCCGAAGCTCCTGGGGAAACCCCTCTCGACGGTCTGGCCACTCGATTCGGTGGGCAATCGGAGGCTCAGCCGGTTTATCGAAACCCTCCTAAGGGAGCTCTCGGCCGTGCCTTCCAGTGCCTTGCTTCGAATCGGCGCCCAACCGGGAGGTCGACCATCCTGGGCGAAGCGCTTTCGGAGATTACAGCAACGGTTCCATCGAAGTGGGGCCAGCCAGGTCCCGTGGGAGTTGCGACGGCGGTTGGCGGCAGGGTTTGACTCGTTCTACTCAGACCTTAGAAGAGCTCGATACCATGCGGTCGCCACTCACCGGGATCTCGGGCCGGATCATATACTCTGGAGCGCGGAATCGAATCGGCCGACCGGAGTGATTGACTGGGAAGATGTATGTCTCGGCGACCCCGCGTTCGACCTCACCGGGCTGGGCGCGCTGGGACACAAAAGACTGGCTCCCTCGATCTGCGCGCGCAAGGCCCGCGGCGACTCGACCTTCGATGAGCGCTTGAGGTTCTACCGGAAGGTCGCACCCATCCACGGCCTCATCCACGCCGCCGAGACGCGCGACCCGCATTGGCACAACATCTTCTTGCCTCAGCTCGCCGCTGAGTTCCCTGGCTGAGTCGCTTCGAGTTCCGGGTCGTCCGAGAGATTTTCGCTGGACTCGGTGAGACCAACGAAATCGGGTCCGTCGTCAAAGTGCGGTCGACTTCTCTCAGCATTGCCCATTGTCAACGCGGGGGATTGTGAACGGTGCGCCTTCGATCATCGGCACTCAAAACCCGCGTATCAGCTCCCCCTTCTGGTTGAGGTGAAGCGGGCCATCTGACCTTGCTCCTCAGGATGGAGTACGCTACAAATACGTACTTTCGCTCGCCCCCTTGCCATGAGCGAGAGCCCCTCGTCCCTCGAGCGCGCCGCGGCCCGCAACCTGGTCAAGAACTACCTTCGCGTCAAGCCCGGCGAGAATGTCATGGTCGAAGCTTGGGCCCATACGCTCTCCATGTCGTCGGCGATGGTGGACGAGGTCCGACGGGTGGGCGGGAGTGCGTTCCTCGCGTTCGAGGACGACGACACCTGGTGGCGCGCGGTGGACCGCAAACAGGCCAGGCCCCTCGGCCGCTTGTCCGACCCGGAGTGGGCCGCGGTCGCGGCAGCCGACGTCTACGTGCAGTTCTGGGGCCCGGCGGACTCAGCCCGGTTGGAGAAGCTAGGGCAGAAGGGCTTGGACGCATGGGGCGATGGCTGGTTCGACCGGTGGTACCGGCTCGCCCGGTCGACCGGGTTACGCGGGGGGCGGATGGCCATGGGGTGGGTAACCGACTCACGTGCCCGTCAATGGGGGGTCAGCAAGCAGCGTTGGATGAAGGCCCTCCTCGAGGGGTGCCTTGCCGACCCGGAGGAGATTGCCAAGAGCGGCAAGCGCATCGCCCGCGCCTTCACCGGCACGAAGAAGGTCCGTATCACCCACCCCAATGGGACGGACCTCGAAGTGGCTCTGGCCGGTGTGCCTCCGAGGCTCTACGAAGGGTACCCCCACCCCAAGGACCATGCCTACAGCGAGTATGACATGCTGGCGAACTTCCCCGACGGGAGGGTCCGGATAGCCCTGGATGCCAAGACGGCCCAGGGGAGGATTGTTTCGAACCGACGTAGCTACGACGAGACCTGGTTCCCTTGGGTGGTGTACTCGGGCGGCGCATTCGAGTTTTCCGACGGGAAGCTGACCTCCTACTCATTCGAGGAGGGAGGGTCCGCGTTCGCTCGGAACTACGCCCGGGGTACGCCAGGGAAGGACCGAGCGGGCTCGCTTACGATCGGACTGAACCCCAACCTCGATAACGTGCCGTACCTGGAGCACTCAGAGCGGGGCATCATCGAGTTTGCGGTGGGCCGAAACGCGTACCTGGGGGGGAGCAACACCTCGGACTTCTATGGCTGCGTCGACCTCGCGGGGTCGGAGATCAGCGTCGAAGGGACTCCGGTCGTACGTGCGGGGAAGATCCTGTAGGTCCGGCGGTTTCGTCCTCGAGGACGGTCCTCCATCCTCCCCGACTCTTACGCAAAGGGTTCCATGATCCGCGTAGGCCCGGCCCAAAGCCCTCAGGCATACCGATCGATAGGGTGGGTGAGCGCCGACGCTCGAGATACCGCCCCGACGTGACCCGGGAGAGACAATTCCTCCCGAGAGAGCTCGCGCGACGCTAGACACGCAACACGAGTTGCACCCATGGTGTCCGGCCCCGCGCTACTTCCAGCGCCCTCGAGCCGATTCGTAATGGAGCAGAAGTTCTCCATCCTCCATCGTCTTCGAAGAGAGGAGCTTCAGCGTCCGCTGCTTGCTCAGCGCGCCCCAGTAGTTGGGTCCCTGTCCGTAGACGACGGGCTGCACGAGCAGCCAGTAGTCGTCGGCGAGATCCTTTCGGATGAACTCGAGAATCAGCCGCGGGCCACCCTCCGCGATGATGTTCCCGCCCTTCTCGTTCTTGATCCTCGCCACGATCTTCGAGAGATCGCCCTTCATGATCCGAGAGTTCTCCCATCCGGGCGACTTCAAGCGGGTCGAGAGGCAGACCTTCTCGACGCGGTCGAGCCAGCGCGCATAGTCGATGAGGTACTGGGGGTCGTCCGGCGATCGTGCCTTCTCGGTCCAGACTCTCCGGTGGCCGGTGAACGACCTTCGACCCATGATCACTGTGGTGACGTCGTCGAACCGGTTGATCCACATCTCGCGCCAAAAGTCGCTGGCCTTTTTCGTGACCCGGTCCGAGCCCGGGTACTTCGGGAACGCGCCGCGCCCGTCAATGGTCATGTACAGATTGGCCGTGACTTTTCGACCCATCGATGTTCTTCTACGATGGGGTTCGGATATACTCTGGCCCCCCTCGCAAGCGAGCAGACCAAGAGCGGGTTCAAGTACCCGATGAGCGCAGAGCTGAGCCAGCGTAGGCTACTGGATGGATTAGCTGCGAGCATGGGCAGCTGTGAGCGGGGACATGTATATGTATACTGGATGTATGTATGGAGTACATGGCTCAATCTTCACGAGCGCCTCAGATCGAGTACGCCCGCCCGGGCGCAAACCCCACTCTCGAGACCATCGAACTGATTCGCGCAGCTCTAAGAGAATCTGAAGCTCCTCTCAGTAGGAATTCGATTCTGATTAGGCTCTCAAGTTGGGGCCATTCCACCAGCAGGCCGACCCTGAACGCGGCTCTCGGATTCCTCGGAGACGAGGGTCACACGATTGAGGGAAGCAAGGGCATCGTCTGGGTATCCGATGCCTCGGTCAAGCTGAGGGCAGAGATTCAGAAGGGACATCCGCTCTGATGCCACCCCGAGCGGCGAGGGTGCTGCTGGGCCCGTACGCTCGGGAATCGCTCGACCGACTGAAGTCTGATCGGAGTCCACGGTCTCACTCGGTCGTACGCCGGATTGATGGGTTAGGAGCGATCTTGCTGGAGGATGCGCTCCATGGCGAGGTGGTCCCCAAGTCCAAAATTCCCCAGGTGCTGGTGCGTCGGCATGGCATAGACAATCTGTACGTCGAGGACCCACCCGATTTTTGGAGGCTGCTGTACACGCTCACCCGACTGGATGGCGAGCGGCTCGTCATGATTGTCGAACTGGTCGATCACACGACGTACAGCAGATGGTTCGCCGGGAGGGGCCGTTAGAGCCAAGAAGGCTGGCCGCGGGTTCAAGTTTCCGAATCGGTTCAATATCCAATGTAGGCAAACCCGACCTCTCGGCTCACGGCTATCGATTGGCTATGTGCGAGGTCGGGCGGCGATTCGGGTGGACAGAGCGAGGTGGCGTGTCGTCCGCCATTCTCTATCCGGTGGATGTACGAGTGGGCAGCGGCCCGTGGCTGAGGCTAGGTTGTACCTGCCAAGCCGAGATCAACGTTTTCGGTCATAAACTCGCGACCTGTGATCCACTCGTTCAACCAGAATAGTCTGTTCGGAGTGAGAGAGCACGGCTAGGAGGCGATAGTCACCGATGCGCAGCTTGTATTCATCCGAGGCCGTCAGTCTTGTGAAGTAGTGGAGCGGGTCGGCAGCTGCCGCCTCTAGCCGGACGACGACTCGCCGAGCCACCGTCCTATGAAGTCCGTGTAGGTCACGGACGGCAGTGTCCGACCACTTGATGGACCAATGCGTCAGAGTCCCAACCGCTTCTTGACTTCATCGTGCTCGGTCACGTGCCCCGACCTGATGTCGAGTCGAGCGCTAAGCAGCCCCATCCGGAACGCATCGCTGTACACCCCTTCATCGTCTTCCCGCGGGATCAGGGCCAGTAGCTTGTTCAGAATCTCATCGTAGGTTTCTCGAGGAGAACTCTTCAAGGCGGCGAGTCGCTCGCGAGTTGACGGCGTAATCTGGATGGTCGTAATCATTTACTGTGTGACAGCACATGGTGCACATATAGACTGCCATGCGCCATTCCTTGTGGAATCCTCCTCGGGGCGAAGGGGTCTGCAGGGAACGGCTCCTTGACCCGCCCTCGTGGCTGCGTCGACGCCGGGGGTCCCTTGCCGCTTCCTCCCCCTTCGCGGCCTTACCTCGGCGAGGCGCGTGCGGCCTTCAGCGTCCCGGAGGGGCGCTCATCCCCGGGGCGCCCAGGGAATCCATGTGCACTACTCGTTGAGCGCGACAGCGAGCTCGGGCTCTGTCAAGCCCTCGGTCGGGAGCCGGGGCGGGAGTCGTGACCCAACTAGAAATCACTCCCGGATGGGCCTCGCGGTTCGCTGATGGGCGGAGAGTCGCCGGCGGAGCTCGGCCCGGGCAGCAGGGGTGTAGGCAGGGGGTCTGGGTGAGATGGCAACGAAGACCAGGGCCGAGCCATCCACCGTGTAGAAGACCCGCCTGCTTCCGAGACGGAATTTCCACACTCCTCTCATCTCGTGCAGCTCCCCAACCTGGAGCCATGGGTAGGACCGAAACGGGTTGGCAAGCAGATACGGAGTCAGGTCGCGGAGCTGGCGTTGGAGCCCTTTCGGGAGGTCGAGAAATTCCCGTCGGGCCTCGCTTACGAACTCTGCCGAGACAAGGCTCAAAGCCCTGCCTCACGAAAAACCTGATCAGCAGGGTACCTGCGGCTGCTCTTGATCCTGCTACGGAGTTCTTTGATGAAACTCGGAGGATAGTGGGCTTCCACGAGCTCCTGGAGCAATTCGTCGTAGGACTCCCCCGAGGCCTTGACCGACTCCAAGAGCCGGCGGGTACTCGAGTGCACAGAAATGGTCGTGATCGGATCGCTTGCCATCATGGCATAATTAACGGTAATTATACTTAAGAACTCGGTCTGCCCAACCGCATCCGCCTCGCCTGCCCTTTGAGCGGGTGGGGGACCTGGGCAGAAAGTTGCGGTCAATAGCCGGTGAGCGCAATTCGGCACGCGTTACGAGAATTGAACGGCCCAACACCGTCGAGTCCAGGGGTGGTGTGCCAAAGTCTGTTGACGAGGGAGGTCTCCCTCCAGTGGGGAACTGCAAGGAACCCAACAGGAGGAGAGACCCATGGAACCAGAGGAGATCGCCCAGATAGACTTGACGAACCTATTCCCGAAAGCGCGAGACTACGGAGCGGAAGCCCTGGTCGGTTTCCTTCACCAAGAGGAAGACCGATTAGTGCGGTTGCTCGCGGCGGATCGTCTCCCGGACGGGCGCCATCGATTTGTTCGGGGAGGGCGGTATCTCCGCACCCTCGTGACCAAGCTGGGGAAAGTGGTCGTCCTGGTCGGTCGGATCTACGACCGACTTCACCGACGCACCTTCACTCCGGTGTTGCTCGCCCTCGGACTGGGTCGGCGGCGCTACACCCGGGACCTTCGTCTCGCCTGTGCTGAAGAGGCCACGCGCACGACGTATGGCGAGGCGTCGGAGTCGATTCACCGGACCCTCAGTCTTTGGGTGCCTCGACGGACGATTTGGAACTTCGTGAAGGAACTGGGCCCATGGATCGAGGCGGGGCTACGGAACATCCCACTCCTCGAGACGGAGGGGTGCCACGCCGCCGACGGGACCTTCGTGCGCGGATGGCGACGGGGCACTCAGCACGAGGTGAACGTCGCCGTCCGTCAACGGAGCTCGGACCACAAGGTCGAGCTCGTAGCGGTCCAGGTGAACGGCTCCGCCCGAGGCGTGCTCGACCCGGAGGGAGTCGAGCGCCTAGTCACCGACGATGCGCCGGCCTACTCGGTGGATCTCGCCCGATGGCACCAACTGTGTCAGGTCCACTTCCTCCGCCACATCCGTGATCTCTTGGCGGAAGAGCGGGGTCTGATGGGGATCCCCGAGCGGGAGGCGGTGCTCCGCGAGCTCGGAGGAGTGCTCGGCCACCTTCGGGCGTCGGTGGAGAAGCATCGTGTCGATGGGGACAAGGTGGCGATCACCTATCGGATCGAGTCCACCCTCCGCCGTCTGGGGGAGATCGGCACCGAGCTCGAATGGCGAGGCCTCCACCAGGCGGCCCGGTATGTGCGGGAGCGGGGTCGGGCGACGGTGGTGTTCGCCGAGGTGGCAGGGCACGGTGGGTGGATGCCCGCCACCTCGAACGGAGTGGAGCGGATGATGGGGACAATCGCCGATCGCTGTAAGCGGAAGTGGGCGCACTGGAATGGAGGACTGGAGAACCTCATGCGGCTGCTGCTGGCCCGGAAGACTCGTCCGGCAGCCTACGGGTGGGCGATGCGAAGATATTTGCGGGGAGGATCGATGACCGAGCTATCCCTACTGAGCGGACCCCGCGTCAACAGATCGTGACACAGCACTAGTCCAGGCGCATGCCTAGGAATAAGTAGACTTACTTATACCTGCATAACTATCAATACTCGATGCCGAACATGACGCTGTCGCTCCCGGAAGGGCTGCATCGCGAGATGAAGGCTCACCCGGAGATCAAGTGGGCTGAAGTGGCGAGGACCGCCTTCCGAACTCAGCTGGGCAAACTCGAGATCTACGATCGACTCCTGAAATTGTCCAAGCTGACGAAAGAGGACGCAGTTCGCCTCGGACGCGAAGTCCGCCGTGCAGCCGCCCGGCGTACAAAGTGACCAAGAGTCGTGCACGGGAGGTGCGACCCGCCCTAGATGTTTGATGAGGGCCGGGCTTGGTAACCGGTGATTGTGGCTCTGGAGTTGCCACTGGGAAGCTCAGTCAGGGGTTTCTGTAGTGAATGGTTGTGTGACCACATTTTGCGAAAACTACATTAACTCTACAATATGTGGTCACACATATGACGGCGGTCGTTCGATCGGTACGGGGCGGCCGTACGTACTACTATCTCGCGCACACCTACCGATGGCATGGCAAGTTCGCGAAGACGCGAAGGTACCTAGGGGAGGCAGTACCGGCGAACGTCGACGACATCAAGTTGGAAGTCGAGCGAGAGGCGTGGAGCCAGACCTGGTTTCCAGAGTTCGACAAGATTCGAAGGGGATATCAAGAGCGGTTGAGAAAGCTACCCTCCGAGGTAGTCGAACGCGAACGACACGACTTCATCCTTGACTTTACGTACGACACCAACCGAATCGAGGGATCCACACTCTCTCCGGATGACACCTCCGATCTAATCGATCATGGAGCAGCGCCCGGGGCGAAGCCTCTATCGGACATTCTTGAGACCCAAGCACACGCACGCCTAGCCGAAGATTTGCTCGCGCGCCCCGCTCCATTTGGACTTTCCGAACTGCTTCGATGGCACTCGTCATTGTTCAAAGCGACGAAACCCGGAATCGCTGGCCAAATCCGTGATTACGAGGTGCGAATCCGGGGAAGTAAGCACCAGCCGCCTACTGCGCTCGAGGTTCGGCCGATGCTCAAGGAGCTCCTTCGCTGGGTCAGGCGAAGTGGGAAGGGCGTGCATCCAGTCGAGTTGGCAGCCACCTTCCACTTTCGCTTCGAGTTCATCCATCCCTTCGGCGACGGGAACGGGCGAGTCGGACGATTGGCGATGAACGTGCTTCTCGCCGAGGCGGGATACCCTCCACTGAACATTCAGTACACGAAGCGACGTGGGTACTACCACGCGCTGGAGCGAGCGAGCTCGCTGTCGAACCCTGGCCCGTTCACGGCCTGGTTCTTCCGTCGCTATCTTACGATGAATCGTCACGTTGCCAGGGCCGATTGAGTCCCAATCAATGACCGCTGAGCGTAATGATGCCTGGTCCGAGAACGCCTAGTCGCGCGAGGGTAGTCCTAGCTTGGCCTTCCGCCAGTTCCTCCACTCCAGAATAGCCTCCTTCTGCCGCTCTTTGAGGGAGCGCAGGTAGTCCTGCAGATGCTTCCTGTCCGCTCGCGAGGCCCGAATATAGGCGATCTTCTCTGGAATGCGGTCGATGAACCCTTTTCTGACTTGCTGTCGAAGAGATCGCAGGACCTTGGCGCGTAGATCGGCAAGAGAGTCCGCTTCCGCTAGGACCACCGCGACGTCCATATTCCAATCTGCCCAGAGGCGAGGGCCGTGCGCTTGTCGATGGACATAGACTCGATATGTCCGGGGCATCCTCTCGGTGAGGACCGTCGGTGAGACTTGTTTCGCCTCTCGTCTCGGAGGCCTCCGGGAGCGGTGGGCATTCGGTCTCACGGATCGGGGATGTCAACAAAGCATATTAGGAAATCCTTACATTAGGTCCGTCGAGGCGTGACTCGATGAAGGTCCATGATCCCCTGGAGGCGTTGCTCGCAAGCCCTGTGCGATGGCGGATTGCGCGAACGCTCGTTCTCTCTAGAGAGGGTGCATGGAGCGGCCGCACTCTTGCAGCTGAGGCGGGGGTCTCGTTGCCACAGGCCATTGAGGCGCTGAAGCGTTGGGAGGAAGCCGGGTTGGTTTGGCGGGAGACCAAGGGCCGAGCGCACAAGTGGAGCCTGGTCCGGACTCACGTTCTCGTGGCACCCTTGAATCGCCTCTTCGACATTGAAGCGGGTCTTCCCAAGAAGTTTCAAGAAGATCTCGCCCACGGATTGCAGGGGCTGCCCATCAGGCGCGTTGTCCTTTTTGGCTCGTTCGCCCGAGGCTCCGAAGGGAACACGAGCGATGTGGATCTGTTGGTTGAGCTTTCGAATGGAGCATCACGCTCGAAGGTGGAGGAAGGGTTGACACGCGAAACCGTGCGAATTGTTAGAAGGTACGGGTCAGTCATCTCGGCAATCGTGCGCTCTCCAGAAGAGGCGCGACGCTCAGCTGAGTCTCCCTTGACCAAGGAGATTGAATCCTCGGGGGTAGTGATCGTTGGGGGCCGGCCGTGAGTGGCCCCCGGGTCACCGACATTCCACGAGCTCGATCTGAGTCGTTCCTGAGACGCGCGCGTAGCTTCGCCAGCCTGATGGAAGCAGCCCTCGAGCGGGGGAATTCTGAGGGAGCCGCGCTCGCAGGGGTTCACTGCGTAATCTCGGCCTGCGATGCCCTGACCGTGCATTCTCTGGGCCTTCGATCGAAGGGCCAAGACCATCGCGAGGCAGTTCGCCTCCTATCCCGACTCAGCATCCCCGCCAGTCTCTTGACGCAAGTTCGGGGCGTTCTCGGTTTGAAGACCCTCATAGAATACGATGATCGAAGCCTCTCGGCACAGGAAGTGAGGACGTTGTGCGACCGTGCCCGACGCATCCTAGCTACAGTTGAGAGTCAGCTCGCCCCACGAAAATAGGCTCAAGTCTCGGTGAGCATGGAATCAGGATCTGCAAGACTAGAAGGGTCCATGTCCGGCAGGTGGCCCGGTCAATCGTCTGGAACCTGCCTAAGATGATTGGGCCCCCGAGACCGAGTTCTTCTCAACGATCGACCAATCCTTGGGACCTCGACTTGCGTGAACTCCCACACCCGCTTGAGGTTAGACTCTCTGCCGGCGCTGGTAAGTACCTGAGCGCCAACGCTTGCGATTCGCACCCAACGAATTGATCGGTTCTCTTTACGGAAGGTAGGGGTGGTCCTGCTTGCGGATTCTGCGAGATGGATCACGTCGAACAGGACGACCTTCTGTGTGCGTTTGTCTCCGAAGAACAGACTTGGACCAGCGGCGGTATCCCGTTCGATCTCGGCGATCGCGCGGAGCATGTGCGACACGGGTAGGTGATCAGGATCGGACTCCACGGGGTTCATGGATTAGGGTAGAGAGCCCTCTACAAGGGCGACGAACCGATTCCAGACGGCCCTGTTTGAAGGATGTGATGGACGACCGCGGCTAAGTCGAGAAATCGTATCGAGGTATGTCTTTGGAGACGCCAGTTTCTCCTTGAGGAGATTCGTCCGCTTGGTCAATCCCGAATTTGGATGCTCGGCAAGAAATGCGCGGATTTCGGCGACCCGAATTTGTCTGTCGCTCAGCGCCAGGAGGTCTGCGAGGTCCTGGTCGCGACCCGCAAGTAGCTTGAGCGCCCACAATGCCTCGATACGTGCCACCGAGACCGCTGCACTCGTGCGGCCCGTGCGGAGGGAAAGCACTTCGCGAATGGCGTCCCGGCCCACCCATTCAGGCTCAACCACTACTTGGGCTAGTCGATCCACTACGCCATCGATCATCAAATCTACAGTCACGAGGCCCAGTTGAAGGCGCTCGACTCTAGGTGGGTTGGTCCCCGCAATATTGGGAAGGCGAAGCAAGGTCGATCGCTCTGCAGCTAGAATGGGTCTGATCTCGTTATACTGACGTGCTGTAAGAACGAGGTCTAAGTCCACCGAGAAACGGGGCGATCCATAGGCCGCCAGGGCGTACCCACCGATGAGGGTGCCCCCCCTCTCCCATGGCCAGGAATCCAAGTAGGCAATCGCCTCTCGCTCTCGTTCAACGGGGTCGATCATCCAACCATGCTCGTGCCCCGCCGAATACGTCCGGATGGGCTCGGATGAATTCGTCTACCGCCCGACGCGGGACTACCGGCTCGTGGCCTTTGATGACACACCGAAGTTTCGAAACAGAGTGAAGCCGAACCACTGTCCCCGTCCGTTTACGGCCGCCTAGCGAGATCCCGTGGGATCGCAGGTACCTGAGAGTCGGTCCTACATCCGTTGCTTCCACGGCAATATGCAGCTCGCTCAAGGCGAGAGAGGGAGGGGCGGAGTATCGCCCGTCAGTCCAAACCTCTACAGCGCTGGGCCCCGTCCACGCAAAGCGATAGGGAAGCGCTCGTGCGATGCCTCGCACACGTCGGTACTCTGCTGCGCGAAGATCGGGTTTTTCGGAGGGGCCTAGACAGCGGTAGCGCCCTCGGCCCACGCGCGCGACAACTCCTCGCCGCTTCAACTCAGATAGAGTTCGCGATGCCCTCGGACTATTGATGGCACGACTAAATTCGGCTACTGAGAATTCCCGATCACCGTACAGCGCCGAGACGGTGTCCGAGTACGTTAGTGCCATGTGCCAATAATATCGGTATTAGTATTTAATAATATTCACAAAATCATGTCAGAGGGCGGGGAGGGCTTCCCCTGGACGGAGTGGGTTTCTATCGAAGTGATGGGTGGGATCGAGACAACGTTCAAGGCCCGGTGAACCGAAATCGATCGATCGGGTTCGAGGGCCATCTAAGACGCCTGCGGAGGTTCACGACCACCCGTGAGCTAGTAGGTCTCGACCGCGATTCCCGGGATCCTGGAGAAGTCCGAGTCCTTGGTCAGGATCGTGGCGCGGTGATGCTTGGCCACCGCCGCCACGATGAGATCCAGGTTGCCCACCGAACTTCCACGACGAGCGCACTCGCCGCCCAATCGGGCGGCGTCCACGACAAGCGGCTCGGTAACATCTAGAACCTCGAGCTGGGAAACGAATTCGAGTGCGCGCGCGAGTCGTTTTCCCCCTTGTGCAAAGGCACCCACCAGGAACTCCGTGAGGCCCGGGGCGGCTATGGCCAGCCGCTCCTTACGCTTGTCCAATTCGCGGGCCTTGTCGATCGCCCCGGGGACGCCGTTGGCGAGATCGATGCAGAAGGTAGAGTCGAGGCAGTACATGCTTCATCCCCACGCCAGTCGGATCTTCTCTGCGCGCCTCTGATCTCCCTCGCGAAGAGCCGAGTAGATCTGGTTGAGTTCCCTGCGCTGCTTGGCATTGAGGTCGCTCCAGATCCCTGCGAACTCCGAGAGAGGTTGGCGGGGCCGCGCGAGTCGCTTCACTACTTCGCTGAAGCTCTCGGCACTCTTCTTGCTTCGACGAAGCATTTCGTAGGCCTCCTCGTCCAAGGCCACTGTCCGCGTTGCCATATATGTTCCAAATATATGTTGGTCCTATATATCGGTCAGGCCACCCGCCTCGGGGAAGGCGGGATGCATCCAACGCACCGATGCGGGATCCGATGACCCCAGCGGGGTTTGCGAAGGCCCCGGGCCCCGATCCGTTCTTGATTTCCTTCGACCTCGACGATCCCTCGGACCATGTTTCCTCCGCTTCGGTTTTCCGAAGGATGATCCAAGAGCGAGCGTCGGGGGCCGGAAGCCCTCTCGTACGAACACTCCCCTCATGGCCGACCGAAGGGTGGTTCCGTCGAATGCAGGCGCGCACGGACCCGGATCCCACCGCTTCGGAACGTCGGGCGATCCTGCGGCTTCTTCTCGGAGTCGGGCTGATCTTCGTACCGATGGGACTCTACCCGGGAAACTGGACGACGACCTACTCGACGGCGCTCGACAGCCGGTGGGAGATACTCGCCATCGCGGTCTTCGTGAGCCTGGCCGTGGGCGCCGCGATGGTGGTCGCCTCCCTACGCGACCTCATGCGCGCCTGGTCCACCCGCGGCATTACCACGGCACGGGGCGCTCTCGCGCGGAGCCTGCTCGATCCTCAGCAGCGCCGCGCGCTCTACCTCTCCGCTGCGTTCTACGCGCTCTTCTTTGCGTTCGTGGCGAGCCTCTACAGCCTGGACCTGTCGGGCCCCGGGATCGCGGCCGCGAGCTACCCCTCGGCCACGAACGTGCTCTGTTGCGGCTATATTGGCATCACGCCGGCGGCGGTCCTCCTGGTTACCCCATCGTTCGAACTCGTGATCTACCCCCTCGTGCTGGTCATTCTGTTCGCGGCCACCCTGCTCTTCGCGCTGAATGTGACCTTGACCGTCGCCCTCTTCCGATCGAGGGCCTCGCGGGCGTCATCGGCCGGATCGGGAGCCCTCGGCGGAGTCGCTGCCCTTCTCGTGAACTGCCCGGCGTGTGGAACGCTGCTCCTGTGGAACGTCGTCGCCGGAACGAGCGCGGCGGCGTTTCTCACGGGCTTCGTCACGTACTACTACCCTCTGCTCGCCCTGGCGTTTCCCCTGGCCGTCTTCGTCCTCATCTGGACCGCCCGCCGTCTCGCCCGGGTGGCGGGCAGCGGGGAGGCGTGCCCACGCCCGGCCCGGGCGATGACCGATGGGTCATGAGCAGCCCCCCTCCTCTGCTCAGAGAGAGGAACAGTCGGACATGATCTTGCGTGAAGGGGGATCGGGCAGGGCCCGTTGACACCGGCTCACCTCGGCCGTCCGAATCGCGTGGGCGGGGGCCGCGTTTAGGGGGAAAGCTCGGACCGAAGGTAGTCGGGCAAGGGAATGCCCGCCCGCTCCACGACCTCTCGCCCTGCGGGCACCCAGGATGACGCGAGCACCCCGCACGGCTTCCCGGACTCCGTTTCGCTTTCGGCCCGAATTTCGAGGCGGGTCGGAGTGGTCGCCACGATGCGCCCCCGAGCTACGTGAGCAACTCCGACGCGAGGGAGACGGAGGGCATTGTAGGAGCTCGGCCCCTGACTGATCCAGAGCTTGCGACCCAACGTAAGCGCGGTCCAGTACGAAGCTTCGTAGAGAACCATGAAGTGCAGCCCATGATGGAACAGCGTCGGCCAACCGATCTCATCCGGCTGCGGTACGAAGCGTGTACGGACCTCGGGAGTTCCATCGGGCGAGGTCGTTTCCTCGAATTTCAGCCGGAGCCCTCGGGCGTGTCGGGGGCCGCATCCAAAGCACGGGTTCTCCAGCGGGTTCTCGAGTTCGGACATACCCGCCCAATGGGTGGGGAGGTCTTGTGGATTTCAGCGGCGTACTACCGCTACGTCGCCGGGGTGGGATCGCGCCCGAACGGTGGTCCGGGAAAAGAGGGTTCGTCGAAAACAGGTCCGTTAACCGCCCTAGGCCCGCCCGCCGATCAGCCACCGTCGGCGAAGGCGGCCGAGGTCCACACGCATGCGGGATCCGAGGCGAGGGCGTCACCTGTGGTGGCGTATGCCCGAGCCCGGCTTCCTCCGCAAGCCTGCCGTAAGGAGCAGGCGCCGCACGCGCCCGTGAACGCCCTTCGCCGGATCTGTCGCAGGAGCTCGTGGGATCGGTAGATCGAGGGCAGGTCCCCGTCCTTGATGTTTCCCAGCGCGTAGGGGAGGAGCCCTCCGGGGTACACGGTCCCGTCGTTGGCTACAAAGAGGATCCCGTCCCCGTCGAGGGTGCCTACCGGCGCGAGTCCCGATGGCATGCTCGGTGCTCCTTCCAACGCGATGAGGTCCGAGCGGAGGGTGCGGTACAGCGGGTCGTCCCAATACTCACCCCGTTCCTCCCGCATCCGAAGGACACGTCGCAGGAATGGGGCCTCCACGGTGCGGACCGTGATCCCATACCGGGAGGCGTCGTACAGGAAGTTCGCGACACTCTCGCACCCGGCGGGCGGCAGGTCGTGGGTATCTCCCTCCGCCCCCCGGCCGACCTTGATGAGGAAGAAGAGCTCCCACGCGCGGACATCGAGCTGCCGAAGGATATGGAAGATTTCCGGGAGCTCTCCGACGGTCTCGGCCATCACGGTGGTGTTGATCTGTACGCGGAGTCCGAGGTCCCGGGCCTCCCCGGCCGCTTGCAACGTGCGCTCGAAGGTCCCGTTCTGTCGACGGATTGCGTCGTGGGTCTCAGGACGGGAGCCGTCCAGACTGAGGGAGAGCGCGGATGCGCCCGCGTCGGCCAGCCGCGAGAGCGTGTCGCGGGTGAGTCCCTGCGAGACCGCGGGCGACACGCCGAAGCGCAGGCCGAGGTCCCGAGCGTACGAGAGGAGATCGAACAGATCCTGCCGTCGCAGGGGATCGCCTCCGGTGAAGATCACCGTGGGGGGGTGCTCGCCAAAGGATGCTACTTGGTCGAGGAGACGGCGTCCCTCGGCGGGGGATAGTTCGCCGGGCAGGGGATCCGGGATCGCGGAGGCCCGGCAGTGGACGCAGGACAAGGGGCAGGCCCGTGTCATCTCCCAAAAGAGGAGGAGGGGTGCCTGGGAGTAATCTCGGGGGTGGTGTCCCTGCGGACCTCCGGGATGGGGGGTCATGCGGTTGCCTCCATGGGCGCGATCGCCTCCGTGACCGCGGATAGGAAGGAGGTCACGCCTCGTGCGGCCCGGTCCGCATCCTCGATGCAATCGGGGACGCCGATGCCGCGATACGCGCTGCCCGCCAGGAAGAGGCCCGGCACGTTGGTTCGCGCGGACTCGATGGCAGCCACTCGCTCCATGTGATCGACGTCGTACTGGGGATGGGCGTTCTGCCATCGGTGGACCCGGGCGAACTCCGGAGGTCCACGAAGGCTCAGGAGAGGCGTCAGTTCCTGAACGGCCAGGTCCGCGAGCGCGTCATCGGGTCGATCCAGTACGGAGGCTTCTCGTACCCCGCCGTAGAACGCCCGCAGCAGGACGTGCCCGGAGGGAGCCCGTCCCTCGAACTTGGAGGAGACCCATGTGCAGGCCTTGAGGTGGACACCTTCCGTGCGCGGCACGAGGAGGCCGGACCCGTCCAGTGGCCGACAGGCATCCGCGGAAAAGGCGAGTGCGATCACCGCCGAGGAGGCGTACGGGATGGCGAGGAGTGCGTCCGCCAGCTTCGGTTCGAGCCCCGCGAGGAGCCGTGCGGAAACGGGAGCGGGAGTGGCCAGGAGGACGGCCTCCGAGCGGAGAGCGCTCCCGTCGTCGAGGGGGATCTCGAAGCCCCCCTGCCTCCCCCGCTCGACGGCGAGGGCCTGGGTGACGGGTCTCCACTCCACATCGGGGGTCTGTGCCACGAGGGCATCCACGAGCTCTGTCATCCCGTTGGGGAAGGTGGCGAACGGCCCCGGGAGGGTGGGATCTCGGGCGGGTCGTGACCGTGCCGCCGCCTGAAGACCACGGAAGACGCTGCCATGCTCCCGCTCGTAGGCGAGGAACTGAGGCAGTAGGCTCGACATGCTCAGCCGCTCCGGGTCCCCGGCGTGGATACCGGCCACGAGAGGATCGGCGATCCGCTCCAGAGCCTCTCGTCCCAATCGCCGACGGACGAAAGAAGCGAGGCTCTCATCTCCGCGCTCCCTTCGTGCCGGAACGAGCGGCTCGACCGCGAGGCGGACCTTCCCTCGCATGGAGAGGAGGGAACTTCGCACCATGGGGCCGAGCCGGGGCGTGGTCAGCAGTGCGAGTCCCTCCGGGAGGGGCACGAGACGGCCGCGACGCGCCACGTAGACCCGGCGGTGAGCGGGGCCCTGGAGTCGCCCCCGCAGGCCCAGCGTGCCGGAGAGCTCGACCGCCGCCGTCTTCAGGGTGAAGAAGGAGTCGACACCGCTCTCGATGAGATAGCCCTCGTGCCGCTCCGTCCCGATGGACCCACCGAGGCGGCTCCTCCGCTCCACGAGGGTGATCGCGAGGTCGTCCGAAGAGGGAACCGTCCGTCGCAACCGGTAGGCGGCCGCAAGGCCGGTCACGCCGCCACCGAGGATCACGACGTGCCGCGTCACGAGGTCAGCCTTGGGCGCACGGCCGCGGCCATGGCCTCGATGAACTTCGGGTCGGCGTTCAGCGACGGCGTACGCTCCAGCCGCACCCCGAGGCGCTCCGCCCGCTCCTTCGCCTCTACGTCGATGTCGTACAGGATCTCGAGGTGGTCCGAGACGAAGCCGAACGGCACGATGAGGATCGCCTTCTCGCCCTCCCTTCCGAGGTCCTCGATGACCTCCTCGAAAGGTGGGCCGAGCCAGGGATCGGCGGTGCGGCCGGCGCTCTGGTAGGCCAAACGGGAGCGGATCGGCGGGAGTCGGGCCCGGATGGCTTCCATGGTCTCGAGGAGTTCCTTCTCGTAGGGATCCCCCTCCGCGAGGATCTTCCGGGGGAGGCTGTGCGCCGTGAACAGGACGTACGGATCGGGGAAGCCGTCCTGTGCGAGCGACGCGAGGCTCGCGGCGGCCCTCTCGGCGAACACGTCGGCGAGGGCGGGGACGTCGTTCCACGAGTCGACGTAGGCCACATCGAGGGAGAGCCCTTGCGTACGGACGGCCTCCTTCACCGCGTCGAAGTAGGCCCCCACGCTCATCCGTGCGTAGTAGGGCGTGAGACAGAGGGCAACGACCTTGCGAAGACCGTCCCGAGCGATCGCCGCGACGGTCTCACGGATGTACGGGTGCCAATGGCGCATTCCCACGTAGGCCCGGACGTGGTAGCCCTCCGAGGCCAGTTTCGCTTCGAGCCCTGTCGCCTGACGCGTCGTGATCTCTCGGAGAGGAGACTTGCCTCCGATCCGGCGGTACCGTTCACGGAACTCCGCCACCAGCTCGGGAGGCGTAGGCCGGCCGTGGCGGACCTCGCTCAGATACGCTCCGACATCTTCGAGGGAATCCGGCCCACCGACGGCCATCGCCAGAATGGCGCTCGTCTCCGTCTGCGTATCGGCCCTCTTCCCTCCTCCGGATCACGGTGGACGGACCGGAGGAGGCTCGAGCCATGCGCCCGTCTTTCATAACTTGAGGCTCCGTTTTCGGCGTCGAGGATCGGCGATTTCCCATAGGACCGAAGGGAGCGGACCCGCGGGTAGGGAGTGGTCCCCGACAGGCGGCCCGACCCTAAGCCCCCATCGACAGCGCTCCGAGGTATTCTGTCGGGCTCGACGGTGGGCGTCCACGCCCGAGCACCCTGTGGCCACGATGCCGGAAACCTAGGCGTCGGTGCCCACCGCCGGAGCTCGGTCGATGCCGATTACCTCGTCGACCTCCTCGGGCGTGGGGAGATCGTAGCGCTTTCCTTCGAGATACCTTCGGGCATACAGCGCGGCGACGCGACCCATGCGCGGCGAGGGGAGCGAGTTCGATACCCGAAGCAGCTCGACCACGGCGATCGCGTGACCGAGGTCGTTCAAGACGTCCTTCCCGAAGAACTGCGCTTCCGCCTCCGAATAGGAGGCGAGGGTGTTCAGGGCCTCCTCGATCCGCGCACGTGCGAGTGCGAACGTCGCGGGACCCGTGCGGATCTCCGCTCCGATCCGCTCGATCTCCTGGAGCAGAGTCCGGTCCGCACGCTTCTTCGCGATCACTTCCAACAGGTCGAGCGCTTGGATGTTGCTGGGGCCCTCCCAGATCGGGGTGATCAACGCCTCTCGGTGCCAGCGCTCGATCGGGAACTCCCGCAGGAAGCCGAGGCCGCCATGGAGCTCCATGGCGACCTTCGTGACGTAGGCGGACATGTCCGCGGTCACGTTCTTCGTGATGTGCGTAAGGAGCCGGGCGTAGTGATACCTCGGTCCGTAGGGGGGAGTGTCCGTCCAGGATGTCTGAAACCCCTCGACCGCCAGGAACGCTAGGACCAGGGCGCCCTCGATGGCGACCTCGAGGTCCAAGAGATCGCGTCGGATGAGCGGGTGATCGATCAGACGACGCCCGAAGGCGGTTCGAGTCTGGGTATAGTAGTACGCCTCGAGGTACGCCTTCCGAGCGATACCGAGCGCGGCCATCGAGTTCGCGAGCCGAGAGACCATCAGGTTCTCCAGCGTGTAGTAGATCCCCTGCTCAACGTCTCCGAGCAGCATGGCTTGCGCGCCATGGAACTCGACCTCGCCCGTCGGTACCCCGACGGTGCCGCTCTTCTTCTTCAGGCGGCGGACCAGGAAGTTGCGCTTCCCATCGCGGTCGTGCTCCGGGACCAAGAAGAGCCCGAGACCCTTCGCTCCTCGGTCGTCCGGCCCGACCCGCGCGGTCACGAGCGCCAGGTGGGCCAGCCCCGCATTGCTGGCGAAGTACTTCGTATCCCCATCGATCGTCCATCGTCCCTCGTGCAGGTCGGCCCGCACTCGGTTGGCACCGAGATCGCTGCCTCCCTGGATCTCGGTGAACCACGTGGCGCCATACCGGATCGGGTCCTCCTCGCCGATGAGGCTCGGGAGGAGCGCCCGGGCCGAGGCATCTCCGTACTTATGAATCGCATACGCCGTTTGATTGGTGACCGTGAGGATGCAACCGATCCCGGGATCGGCGATGAGATAGAGGGACGCGAAATGCTCGAACCAATCCCCGCGGCGGTACGGTCCCCGGTTCACGGCCCCTTCCTTGAGGAGCCACTCGAGCGCGCGCATTTCGGAGGGCGCCATCCAGGCGCGGTCGACGCGTTCCCCGTCCACGCTCCACATGATGTGTTCGGGGTGCCCGAACTTGTCGACGTAATCCGCGACCTCGTACAGATCCTTGCCGGTGAATTCCCCTAGTCGCGCCAGATCGGGAACCGTACCCAAGTGAAACCGCAGGACGGCTTGGAACGGGAGGTCCAGGGTGAAGTGGTTTCGGCCGTAGGCGTGAGAGAGATGGCGATAGGGAGAGTCCGACACGGCCTCCCATGGCTTCGGTCTAGTTAACGAGGGTCGGGAAACGCATCGTGGGTCGGTCGTCCGATGCCGGACCCGTACGATCGCGAGTCGCCACGTTGCATTGTACGATCGATCGCTCCATACCGGTCGGAGCGGGTGGGTTCAGTGACGGATGGTCGGAAGGCCCGTCACCATCGAAGGGCCGAAGCGACCTGCTTTCGGGCGGCTCTCGTTTGGTGGCCCGGACCACTTCGGGTGTAACTCGTGCACGCGCATGCACGACACGGACCATCCGACGGATGCAGTCGCCTCTGGTGCCGGCAGCCCGCGGTCTCACACTCCGTCGTCACGTAGTCCTCTGGGCAATCTGTGAGTTCGGTGGGGCGGATGTAGCTTCCGCGGCGGTGAAGGGTGGAATCGGGGCCATGGCACGCGGAGGGAGCCAATCCGCCCGGGGCCCCTCGCGAGGGAGACGACGAGGACCCATCCCCGAACTCTTACGGTGCGCTTCGAACCACGCGAACATTGACATCGTCATGGAATCTTCGGACCTCCAGCGTGGACCCCTGGGCACGGAGGGCGACGAGGAACGGCTCCGCGCCCAGTCCGGGTCCGTCTCTCCACTTCGCCACGAACAGCCCAGTACCCTGCTGGAACGGGATCGCCAAGCCGCGCGCGACGAGTTGGCGGAACCCATCATCCGACAACGGCTCGAATGGCGTTGCCAGCATTCTCTTTCTCCGGGGATAGCTCTGCTTCATGGTCTTCATTCTTCACTCCGAGGCGAGGATTCCGTTTCGGCTTGGCACGGACCGCACCCGGGGCCGAGGGGCGG
Source organism: Thermoplasmata archaeon (assembly GCA_035532555.1). Taxonomy (NCBI): domain Archaea; kingdom Methanobacteriati; phylum Thermoplasmatota; class Thermoplasmata; species Thermoplasmata archaeon. The sequence goes on from DATKQS010000020.1 coordinate 39,916, forward strand.
GGCTCCGCGAAGGCGCGGCGAGAATCTCGCTGGGATCACGGCCCGACGCCGGGGTTCGCTCCGGGGACAAGAGGCCTGCCTGCCGGAGCTCGGTCGTGATGGTCTGCACGGCAAGTTCGACGTCCGACGGTCGACGGGCTCCGGTGCAAACTAGCTTGCCGCTGCCGAAGAGGAGCACCACCACACGCGGCGTCGTGAGACGACAGACCAGTCCAGGAAACTGCTCGGGCTCGTACTCCACTCGGTCCAGGCCGAGGGTGACCGCGATCGAATTCAGGTTGACTTCGCTCCCCAGGTCGGAGGTCGCGACGATGTTCTGGACCTGGATCTTGGGGTGCGGGAGGATCTTCTGGCCGGCCTTACGGATCAGCTCGGAGATCGTGCGGACGGCGGCATCCACCTGATTCCAGCTCTTCCCTCCCGTGCAAACGACCTTGCCCGAGCGGAAGAGGAGGATCGCCGTTTTCGGTTCCTTGAGCCGGTAGATGAGTCCGGGGAACTCCTCCGGATTGTATTCCGCCCCGTCGAGCGCAAGGCCGATCGACTGTAGATCGAGCACGTCGCCGAGCGAAGTCGAGGCCACCACGTTCTCGATTCGGATCCTCGTCATGATGCGTATATATACTATTTAAAGATATATTTAAAAGGGATGGGTCGAGTCCGCCGCGGTACCCCGACGGGTGTCGACTCTCAGACGGGCCCGGCGTGCAATGACCCGCAATACCTCGAGAGAAATGGATCGTTCTGGGTCTGGTTCGTGCACAGGAGCGCCGCGCGCTTTCCCAGGGCCGGAGCGAAGCTCCATCCGAGCCGGAACCCGCCGTTCGCGATGATCAACCGGCCCTTCCTTCCGACGATCGGTAGGCCGTCCGGAGTGCACGGGCGGGATCCGTCACCGAAACTGAGGACCCGATCGACGGGTAGGAGTTCCTTCACCGCGGCGAGGATGCTCGGCGCGTGGGAAAGGCGTGCGGAGAGGTCGAAGTCCCAGCCGCCCGTTACCTTCAGCTCGTTCTCGAACGGGACCACGGCGATTCCCCGGTCCACGAAGATGGTGGCGACCTCCACCTTCATCGGGCTCTGAACGTGCCAGCCGTACCCCTTCACACCCGTGAGAGGGAGACCGAGCTTGCGTGAGGTCACGCCGGTACTGACCACGACCGAGTCGAAGTTCGCCGTTGTCCCTCCCATTCGGAGGGTCCCGTCCAGTCCCACATGATCCACGCGCTGGCGCACGATCTGGGTCTGGGTCAGTTCGCGGAGCATTCTCTGGACGAACCGTTCGGTGTGCACCCATCCGACGGACGGGTAGAACAGGCTCCCGGCCCAACCCTCCCCCTCCCGCACCTCCACGGGAACGATCGAGCCCTTCGACGTCGCGACCGCTCGATCCTCCAGGAAATGGGTCCGGTGGTCGTACCGTTCGAGCAGGCCCTTGAGGGTGTACGCGAAATCGTTGTTCTGGGTAGCCAGCTCCTCGTACCCAGCGACGGACGTCCGCGCCATCTCGCGGAGGACCTCGTCGGCTCCGGGGATGAGATCTCTCTCCAGCTCGCGAAGGCTCGCGGACAGCCATCTCCCGTCGACGCTCCGAAACGTACAGGTTCCGCCACGCCAGAATCTCCAGACCCGACGAAGGAACGCGAAGGTGTTCGTCCGGTAGGCGTTGGCCGGCTCGATGATCCCGGCCGCATGATCGGAGCGAGCGCCCGGCTTCCCCTCCTCGTAGAGGGTGACCTCCGCGCCTGCCCGCTCGAGATGAAATGCGGCGAAGAGCCCGACGATCCCCCCGCCGACGACGGCTACCTTCATCGACAGACCCGTCGCCTTCCGAAGGAGTTCAACCACCTCACCATTGAAAAGCTCGCCATTCGATCGTGGACCCTTACGTAGGACCGCGTGTCGGCACCGTGGAACGGGCGTCGGACGAAAGCGCTCCCGCGTTCCCGAGGGCGGGTGGGCTGCTTGGTTCGAGCTCGGCGTACTTACTATACCATGGACTTCTGCACGACCCGAAGGTTGTAGCATGGCGCGGGGAAGCTGGGTAGGCGTACTCGCCGCGCTGGGCGGGATTCTCATCGTCGTGGGAGGGTTCTTGGGGTTCTTTCTCAGTATCCTCCCGAGCGGCTACGCTCCCCAGTACTCGCTGGGGACGTCGGTCGCGGTAGCGATCGTCGCCGTCCTCCTCGGGGTCGCCATTCTGATCTTCTCGGGCTATACGCGCTACCGGGGAATGGGGCAAGGCATGGCGGGGGCCCTCGCGTTTCTGATCCTCGGGGCAATCACGTGGGTGATTGCGGGAGGATGGCTCCTCGTGGTGATCGGCTCGTTCCTGACCATCCTAGCGGGCCTGATCCTCTTGGTCGTGATCCTCAGGCGCGGGCCTAACGAGCGAAGGTCGGGCCCATCCTGATATCGCGTGGGACCTCTCGCAGAGTCGTAACTTAGCAGGGAACGGTGCGTGGGGCCGAAACGGCAGGGAGTTCCCATGCTCGAGGGTCGGGGCCCCGAGCCTAGGATCGGCGCGATCCTACGCGCGACGCTTCTTCTCGAGCATGAGGGCGTAGTGGTACGGACCTAGATCCCACTCTGCGTTGGTCTCCAGGCCATATCCCTCCAGTATGCGTCGGGCTTCCGTTGCGGCGAGCCGATGTTCCACCGGCGGACCTCCCGGGGTCGATTCCTTCTTCCAGTCCACGTCCACGAGGCGACCCCCCGGGCGAAGGATCCGCACGGCTTCCGCGACGGTCGCCGGTGGCACGCCGTGGAGGACGTTGGCCAGGAGGACGCGATCCGCGAGATCGTCGGGAAGGGGCACTTGATCCGGCCGAGAGATCAGAGCTTCGATGTTGGATCGGTGTCGTTCGGTCGCTCGCTCCCGGATCAGGTCAATCAGCTCGTGGGAGACATCGACCGCGTAGACCCGACCGGTCGGCCCGACGCATTCGCTCGCCGGAAAAGTGTAGAATCCCGAGCCGGCGCCCACGTCGACGACCGTCATGCCGGGTCGGAGACCGACCCGGCTCCACAGGTTCCGTGCATCCTCCGACTGGAGGCGATCGGGACTCTCCAGAACGGCACTCGCACGTTCCCGGGTCCAGACCTCCTCGTGCATCTTCCGATGATCCGCATGATGGTGAGACTTCGGACGATGCGCGGGGTGCCGGGCGTCCACCTCGGCCGGGCGATCGCGGCTACGTTTCTGCGGAGGCATCCACGGCTTCCTTCAGGCTCTGCTCGATCTCCGCTCCCATGCGCTCCAGCTTGGGCTGCGGCAGGAACGCACCGATCAGGATCGTCGGTCGTTGAAGGGTGATCCGCGTTCGGCCCTGCTCCGAGGAGACCTCCAGTTTGCACGGGAGGAGGATCGCCACTTCCCGGCTCACGCCCAGCGCGGCGAGGGCATGCCTCGGGGAACAGACGTCGAGCAGAACGATGGGCTCGATCACGGCCTCGGTCTTCTCCAGGAGGATGTCGTGGATGCGGACGGTGGAGAGGATGCCGAACCCGCGTCGCTTCAGCTCGGTCCCGAGACGGACGACGGCATCCTCTACTCCTTCCGTGGAGAATCGTTCGTACGTCGAACTCTCCATGGTGATCCCATACCTCCTTCGCGATGTCTCACCCGCGCGGATGAGCTCCCGGGCGAAGGGCCGGCTGAGAGGTTATCGGTTCGCTCGTAACGAGGTCCGCCGGCGAAGGCGCCGCCTCGCGAACGGCGCTCCCGAGCGAAGGTGCGAGCACCCGAGCGACCACTTGGACGGGAACGTGCGCTTGCTCGAAGAGGACACCTACAGGGCAGATACGGAGCGTCACCCGCAGTGCTGTCTCCACCTCCTCGCTCGACGCTTCGGTCCGAACTTCGAGGGTGCCTGCGACCCGCTGGATGGTCGGAGCTCCCTTCGGTCGCTCGGCCCCCAACGCGACTCGCATGTCGACGAAGCGTAACTTTCGCCTCTGGGCTACGAGCCCGAAAATCGTTGTGATGCATCCGGCGAGGGAGAGCACCATCAACTCGAGTGATGAGGTGCCGGCATCCGTCCCATCTTCATCGGGCGGTAGGTCGACGGTCACCATGTGACCCCGTCCGTCGTCCAGCCGGGTCCTGAAGCCGCCCTCCCAGACTCCGTGCGCTTCCATGCTTACCATCCTAGGACCACAGATGCGGAGTAGATGGGAGCGGAGTCAACGCCACTTGACCCTCTTTGCAGCGGATGGAAGGCGGTGCTTCTCGAGCACGGATCGCTTCTCTCGCCCGCCTGCGACAACGAGGGGACGCGCGCGACCATCAACGATCCTTCCGTACTGGGGTGTCGGGGGTTCGCGGTTCTCCGCGAGGTCGCCCAGGGAGGAAGCGGCCGGTCTCGGCCATGAGCCGCTCGTATTCGGCCCCCAGACGCGGGGAGCGGGTGAACATCCGCTCTTCCACGGTCGCGCGGTACTCCGCGAGCGCGAAGAGCACGATCGCATCGATCGCAACGACCGGGCTGAGAAAGAGGAGCGTGGTTCCGATCGATAGGAAGAGGATTGCCGAATACATCGGGTGTCGAATCCAACGGTACGGACCGCTCCGGACGATCGGCTGGGTCTCGGTGATCTGGATCTTCACGGTCGTGTACCGACCAAGGGTGCGTAGTGCCCAGCCGGCCAGCAGCGCACCTCCGACCCACACCACGAACCCGACGGCCTGAACGATCTCATCCCCGGGGAACCCGAACGTCCATGGGCCGAGGTAGGTAGGGTGGGGGACCAGCAGGACCAGGAGGGTGTAGAGCAGTAGGATCGAAACTGCCGCGAGCCATACGATTTCGGTCCACTGGGGGACGCCTCCCTCGGTCGCTACCGATTCCCTCGGCCGGTGCTGGGACAGGCTGGGGCGAGCGAGCGCGACGGTCGCCGCGAGGATGAGGAGGGCCGTGAAGGCGAGGCCCTGAGCTACTTCGAGACCGAACATGCTGCTTCCCGATCTTGTTCTTCTGCGCGGGCTCAGGGAAAGGCAGGCTGGAAAGGGTTGTGGGCTGACGGAAGGATCGCCTACCGGGTGAAGAACGGCGTCACCTCGCGGATCGTCCGTTGGGTCGGGAGCCCGACGCTCTGGTACAAGCCCTCGAGACCTTCAGCGCTCGGGGCCTCCCACACGCAGTGAGCTTCGGTGGCGTTCGGAACGCCCACGATCGAGATCGGCCGGAATCCCGCCGGGATCTGGCCGTTCTTCGCGGAGGTGATCGTCCCCTGCACTTTCGCGATCACGATCTTCGTGTCTGCATCCTTCCACTTGTGGCTGATTTCGTAGGTCGGCATTTTTCATCGACCCGAGGAGGCCCCGTACCGAGAAGAGCAGCCCCGTTGCGAATGCAATGGGCTTATCGCGCACAAGGCGGTGGAGCCAAGGGCAGAGCCGGTGCAGCTCGTACATATCCTGATCCAACACCCCTGCCTCCTGTCCGCGCCGGTGACGGCCTCTGTGCGAGGGCTGCGGGTGACCCACCTCTGCCACCGTGGGAAAGAGACGACTCTCGAGGCCCATTCACCGGATCCGGCGGATCTCGCTCCGCTCCTCGAAACGTACCGGAACGCAGGGGGCACCGAGCTCTTCCGCGAGGGAGATGGGTCGGCCGCGCTCGTGCGATTCGCTGCGTGCGCGTGCTGTCGCAGCGGCCGGGTGATTCCCACGATCGAGGCCGCGGGCAACCTCTACCTTCCGCCCTCGATCTACTCGGCGGAGGGTGAGACGTATCAGTTCCTGGTCCCGGAGGGCGGCCTCGATAATGCGGTCCTCGCGACGCTCCCAGCGGACGTCCGCGTGATCCGGATCGGGACCCGAGCGTTGACTTCGCTGGGGTTCGAGGACACCTTCCTCGTTCCGGTCGGCAATCTGCTCTCCAACCTCACACCGCGGCAGCGCCAGGCGATCGTGCTCGCGTTCGCCCGAGGGTACTACCGGATCCCTCACGCCGTTACAACCGGAGAGCTCGCCCAGGCGCTGGATGTTTCGCGGGAGGCGTTCGACGCGCTGCTCCGAAAGGCCGAGAACAAGCTGATGACCGCGCTCTTCCCCTATCTGGCGGCCCAGTCGACCTCCGCGGAGGGCCCGATCTCTTCCGACCGTTCAGGGGGAACCACCGATTCATGAAGCCTTCGCGCACCGGCCCAAGGCCGAGCCCCGTTCGACGGCGGAGGGACGTACGATCCAAGAGCCGAAGCGCATCCGGAGGCGGCCCCTCCCCGCTCCGCCCCTCGACGCGCTTCTGGCCCCAGCACTCGCCGTTCACCTGCGGCCCGGCCGCTCTCGGCAACGTGCTCCAACAGATCGCTCGGTACCGGCCGCCGGACCTTACGGCGGAGGAGATCCGGATTTGGAGGGAGAGCACTGCTCTCGTGTGTCCCGGCTCGCACCCTCTCGGTCTCGCACTTGCAGCGGTGCGAAGAGGATTCCCAGCGGCCGTCGAGATGTCCGGACCGCGCCCGTGGCTCTGGAGACACATTCTTTCAGAGCACGGCGGGCCCGGAGCCCTCCGCATCTACCGCGTGGCGGAGGAGCGACTCCGGCAGGAATGCAAGGAGCGAGGGATTCGCGTCCGTTCCTACCGCGAAGTGCCCAGCCGGGTCGGGTCTCGCGCCGGGCTCCTGCTCGTAGATGCGAGGAGCGTGGAAGCACGGCATTCCGACCCCCACTGGGTGGGACTCGTCTCCCGGGGCCGAGATCTGCAGGTCTTCGACCCGCTTCGGCGATCGCCTTACCGCTCGGAGCGCTCACTCGACGACTGGAAGAGGCACGCCGGGTTCCAGGGAAGCAAGGTGTGGATCTCCCTCCTCCCACTCCGCGGCTAGCGCGCGGAGATTCTTCGGCACCCCCGAGCACCCCGCGGGTAGACCGTTGGGGCCGTCCGCGGCCTACGAGGAGATCACGGGGAGGTTGGTGGCAACCGCCTTGAAGCCCGCGGTGCGGTGGGCACCGTCGCAGTTCGGCTTCTTCGAGGAGTGCCCGCACCGGCACAGAGCCGTCACGACCTTCCCATCGACCAGCACCAGGTTCGGCCCATTCTCTACAGCTTGGATCTCAACCTTCGTCATCGGCTCGTTTTAGGACGCCTGGGATTAAGGCGAGCCCGTTTCCTCGGGTACACCAACTGGTTCTGAGCCTACCAGCCCCGAGTGGCCGGGCCGGCCCGGCAGTCGCCGACCCCTCCATCGACTTCCAGCGGCATCCGAAATCGTATAGGGCGATGGGGGCCTGTACTTCGTGCTGGAGACAAGGACGATGAGTGCCACAGAGGATGTTTTGGGAAAGGGGATGGTCGAGGGGCTGATCGGCGCGTTGAGCGACAAGCACGCCCAGTTGGACCTGCGGTTGAAGGGCGTGACGCTCAATCTGGTCGGAGCCCCCGTCAAGCTCGAAGTGAACGGGACGGTGTCGGTCTCCGTTCACATGCGCGACCTCACCAAAGAGGAGACGGCCGCGCTCGCGGCCGCTCACATCGCAGCCACCAAGGCCGCCTAGATTAGACGCAGCAGTGCGGGTAGAGCGCCGAGCTCTACGCGGATGTTGCCCGTGAGGGCGCTCGCACCCCTTCCAAGCCGTGCCAACGGACGCTTCCCTACCGTGAGGGTCACTGTCCAGCCGAGCTCCGATAGGCGCTGAGGTATCCGGAGCCCTTGTCGCATCTCCCTGAATCCTCCCGATAGGAGGAGGCGTGGGAGCTCCTTGGCGAGGGTCTTGACGGGGGCAAGGTCCACCTCCAGGTTGCGCTGGTCCGCGTCCATCTCGACCCACGGGACCCCGTCCCAGTCGATGCTCAGCTGACCTCCGCTGATCCGCTCGAGGAGGGCCAGCCCCGTCGGGGCAGGAGGAGATCGGGCCATGCTCATGGAGGGCTCGGCCCCTTAACCCGCTTCCCGCCCCGTTCCGAGGTTGACTGAGAACCCCCTCCGACTCACGAGTGGTGGTAGCCTAGCGCCACGGCGTCCCAGACTACGGCTCGCAGAAGAATCTCAGCTCGTTGGGTGTCCGGCCGACGGGAACGGACCCACCCGCCGAACCGCTCCTTGAACGCTCCGAACGTTCCCTCGATCACCGCCCGTCGCCGATACCGACACTGGAACTCCCGTCGGTGGTTCCGCTGGTCCGACAACATCTGGCTCCACGCCGGGGCTCCCCCGGCATCGATGCGCCCGATGTTCCGCTTTAGATCCATCACGGGCCGACCGCCCCGGTCGGCCACCGCTTGGGCGTTCCGTCGCGAGAGATACCCTTTGTCGAGCGCCACGTTGCCGATGGAGACCGTTCTCGGGAGCTGCTCGAGAAGTCGGGGCAGTTCCGTGACGTCGTTCGTGCGGGCGTCGGTGACGTGGGCGGCGAGGAAGAAGGGAAACTGGGCCCGGGTTGCCACGAGCGCGTGGAGCTTCACGAAGACGTGGCGAAGTCCATAGCCGAGACGGGCGGTGATCCACCGCTCGTATCGGCGGGTCGAGAGTCCTGTTCCATCGGCGGCGAGGTTCTCACGCGGTCGGCAGAGCTGGTGCGCCAGGGTTCCCACCAGTCGTTCGAGGTAGAGGATCGGGACTCGGACCACGAGAGCGGCAACCGTGGGAGCGGCGGGGACTCGCCGAAAGCCGAGCTTGCGAGCGAGTTGAGGGAGAGCCACGAGAGTCGTGTGGACCTCATCATACGACCATCCCTCCAGGGCACGGAGGAGGAGAAAGCGAACGACATCCCGAGGGTCGGTGGGAGGTCGGCCGGGGGTTCCGGGTGGGCGGACCCAGAACGGTGGGGGAAGTCGGCGAACCAGTTTGGCGAGTCGGCGGAGGACATCCGCCCACCCGTTGCGTAAGAAGCGACGGTAGCGCGCCCAGTCGATGCGTCGACGGGTGCGTGGGCCGATGGGTGTTTCGTTCGGTCGGTGGCTGCGCTCTTCTGGGCCGAAGGGCCCCCTCCGTGGCGGTTGGCGTACACAACCACGCTGTCGCGGAGGTTCCCTCTTCATCGAGAGGCTCCAGAGGAACCTCCGAGTGGCCCAGCGAGGTTCTCAGTCAACCTCGCCCGTTCCCAAACCGTTAAGCCTCCGGTCCCAGAGTGGCCCCCGATGCGCTACGTGGTGCTGGGGGCGGGCGGGAGCATCGGTAACGCCGTCGCCCGATCCGCGGCCGTGCGCGGTCACACGGTCCGAGCCGTGGCCCGTCACCCAGAGCTCATTCCGGATCTCCCCGCGGGGGTGGAACGATACCGTGCCGATGTGCTCGATGCCGCCGCGACGACCGCCGCGTGCACGGGCGCGGACGTGATCATCCACGCGGTGAACGTACCGTACCCCGGCTGGGCCGAGATCGTCCCTCGGGTCGCGGCCAACGCACGGAGCGCCGCGGAGGTCACCGGGGCGATCCTGGGCTTCCCCGGAAATGTGTATCCGTACGGGGTGCCCCAGACGAACCCCGTTCTGGAGAGCCATCCGTTCGCGGCCACGACCGTCAAGGGACAACTGCGGGCCGAGATCGAGCGCGACTACATGACCGCTCACGCGGCGGGGAAGATCCGGCTGGTGCTCCCTCGGTATCCGGATTTCTACGGTCCGAACGTCCTGAACCCTTTGTTCGCCCCGATATTCGACGGGGCGATATCGGGAAAGGGCTGCCGCTGGCCGATCGATGCGGACCTTCCGCACGAATTCATCTTCATCGATGACGCCGCGGCGGCCATGATCCGCCTCATCGAGACGCCCGCGGCCCACGGGATCCCCGTGCACGTTCCCGGGCCCGGAACCATCCCCGCTCGGGAGTTCGTCCGAATGGCGTACGCGGAAGGCGGGCACCCTGAGAAGCTCAGCACCTTCGGGCGAGGGGCGTGGCGCGTGGCCGGCACGTTCAACGCCGAGATTCGCGGAGCGTACGAGATGGCGTATCTGTTCGAGACCCCCGTGGTGCTGGGGGGCTCGCGCTACGACTCTCTCGTAGGAGAGTCTCGCCCGACCACCCCCTATCCCGAAGGTATCCGCCGCACGGTCGCGTGGTTCCGTTCACCGTCGCGCGGGTCCGGAGCGACCACCCGACACTGAACGGATGGACGAACGGGCGTTCACTGCGGCGTAATATCTCGGCGCGCATCTGTCTCGACATGGCCGGAGAGCCGACGGTCTCCTTCCGCAAGCTGACCCACGCGGAAGAGTCCGTGATCATGCATCGTGGCACGGAGCGGCCGTTCTCCGGAGAGTACGAGCACCACTTCCAGCCCGGGACGTACGTGTGCAAGAGGTGCAGCGCTCCGCTGTATCGGTCGAACGACAAGTTCGACGCTCGATGCGGCTGGCCGAGCTTCGATGACGAGATCCCCGGGGCGGTGAAGCGACTGAGCGATTCGGACGGTACGCGCGTCGAGATCCGATGCGCGCGGTGCGACGCCCATCTCGGCCACGTCTTCGAGGGCGAGGGGCTCACTCCCAAGGACACCCGCCACTGTGTGAACTCGATCTCCCTCCAGTTCGTCCCCGCAGCCGATACGCGCTAACCGCGTCCTCGCGGTTCGTCGCATCGGACCGCCCCGTCGCACCGTGCGCACGGCGAGCCGGGTGGCCACGCAGCTCGCGTCGCCCGGATCCGGAATCCGGAATCCGGAAATCGCGCATCGCACCGTTCATCGTTCACCCGGACCGCAGAGAAGGGAGCCACTAGCGGCCGTGCTCGTGCGATGGTCCAAGCCGACCCCGGCTCGCTCTGCCGTTGGCTGCGTTCGAAGGAAAAGCGTGGGTGTCAAGGCGAGACGCTCCGCCGGTATCGAGAGATCGTACGGTCCTGCCTACAGGAGATGCGCCGGCAAGGTCGGTCGGAATCCCCCAGCCGCTGGCGCGAGCGAGATTTTGACCACTTACGGCTCCGCGCCGCCCGGTCGCGTTGGGCCTTCGGGATCCTGATCGATTACGCGCGCTTTGCGGGAAACCGGATCACTCCGCTGGTCTCCGTTCCCCCACGCCCGTTCTCCCAGCGCGTTCGATGGCTCGATCGATCCAGTATGGAAGGGTTGATTCGATCCGTTCGAAGGGATCCCGCCCTTTCGCTGATCGTCGTGCTCGGGCTGGGCCAGGGCCTCCGCCGGATCGAATGGAGGAGGCTGCGGGTGGCGGACGTAGACCTGGAGTCCGGGCGCATTCTCGTGCGGGGAAAAGGACGCACCGTTCCGAAGCTCGTGTGGATGCCGGTCCATCCTGCATTGCCTCCGATATGGAAGAGGTTCCTAGCCCGACGCGATCGACTGATCGCGAGAAATCAACTTCGAAGCGACGCCCCGCCCGTGCCTCCAGAGGCGTTCATCCACTGGTGGCGCGGGAGGCTGGTCCCCTACTCGCTCGCCGGCCTGGACGCGTGGGTGGGACGGCTCGGGAGGCGATTGGGGACCGGAGCGGGGGCGCATCGGCTGAGCTCCCATATGCTTCGCCGCTCCGGAGCGACGCTCCTCGAGGAGGTACTCCTCGGATCCCCACATCCATCCCTCGACGGAGTGTATCGGGCCATCCAATCGTTCCTGCGGCACGAGAACCTCGCCACCACGATGCGATACCTCCAAGAGAACCCCGCACGTCAGCGGCGGGCTCTCGAGCAGTTCGGTTCGGCGCTCCCGTGGGTATAGGGCGCCCCCATCTGAGGGCCCGATGTTCTTGGGCGTCGACCCGGCACGGGCACTCGGCCCTCCGAGGGACCGAGAACGCCCGGTGAATCTCGTGTTCACCGCTATCTACATATATCGTGTTGATAGTGGTCGACATGATGGCCGGAGCGAAGGTCGAACTAGGTCTGGTCCCTCGACTCGAACGACTCACGGGTGAGGACGCGAGCTGTTGCGTCCCGGAGTATCGCGCGCTCTCTCGTGAAGTGACCCATGCGCAGGGATTCGCGCAAGCCCTGACCCGAGCGCGGGCTCTCTCCGATAGGAGTCGAATGACCGCGGTCAGCCTCCTTCGCAGGCGCCCGGAGCTGTGTGCCTGCGAGATCCAGGCCGTCCTCGGGGTCTCCCATGCCACGGTCAGCCACCATATGAGGGTCCTGTCCAAAGCCGGGATCGTTCAGGGCCATCGGAAGGGGAAGTGGATGTACTATCGTCTCGCTTCGGCGGCGGGGGTCGACATCCCGTGACCGATCCGGCGACCGACGCGGATACGGTCCGAGCCCAGGTCCGAGAGCGATACGCGGCCCAAGCAAGGAGCGGAGAGGTCGTCTCCGGGGGATCCGCCTCGTCCTCCTGCTGTGGGAGCAGCGGCGGCCCGTGCTGCGACGCCGGTTCCCAGTCGCTGGCACTCGGTTACTCGGCCACCGATCTGAACGCACTCCCGCCGGGTGCCGACCTCGGCCTGGGGTGCGGCACGCCCGGAGAACTCGCCGACCTCCGACCCGGCGAGGTCGTGGTCGATCTAGGGAGCGGAGCGGGGATCGACTGCTTCATCGCCGCCCGCCGTGTCGGGCGTAGCGGTCGGGTGATCGGGGTCGACATGACGCCCGAGATGCTGGCGAAGGCCCGCGACCTCGCAAAGACCTCCGGCGATCTGCCCGTAGAGTTTCGGCTGGGCGAGATCGAACACCTACCGGTCGCCGACGAGTCGGTGGACGTGGTGATGTCGAATTGCGTCATCAATCTCGTAGTCGACAAGGGCCAGGTCTATCGCGAAGCCTTTCGGATCCTTCGACCCGGGGGCCGGATCGCCATCGCGGATGTGGTCGCAACTCGTCCGATCTCCGCCGCCATGCGGGCCGACTCGGACCGATGGTGCTCCTGCTCTTCGGGGGCGATCCCCTCCGCGGAGGTCTCCGCCCTGTTGCGCTCCGCCGGCTTTGCCGACATATCGATCGAGATCCCGTCTGCGAGCAAGTCCCCGGAGTCCCTCGAAGGGCAGGACGAGATCGGAGTGGTGGCAGCGGCGGTCCGAGCGCGCAAGCCCGGAAGGAACTGAATCCGGTGTCCGATCGACTGGTTGTTTTCATCTGCGTCGAGAACGCGTGCCGCTCGCTCATGGCCGAGGCGATGTTCAACGCGAGCCCGCCTCCCGGCTGGCAGGCGACCTCCGCGGGGACCGTGCCGTCGCCCTCTCCGAATCCACGAACCCTTCCCATGCTGGCCGAGATCGGCCTGGCGCTCCCCGACCATCCTCCGCGGCTGCTCACGAAGGAACTGATGGACCGCGCCGATCTGCGCGTGACGATGGGGTGCCTCGACGACGCGAGCTGTCCCGCACATCTCAAGGAGCTCGAGCTTCGCGATTGGGGCCTGCGCGATCCGGCGAGGTTGGACGATGCCGGGTTCCGTGAGGTCCGAGATGACATCCGGCAACGGGTGGGTCGCCTTCGGCTCGAGATATCGTTGCACGACCGAAGGCTCGGCCGTGCGCCGGCCGCCTCCTCGTGAAGCGCAGTTGTTCCCTCCGATGCGTCGCCGAAGCGATCGGCCCGGCATTGATCGTCCTCGACGCGGAGACGGGAGCTGTCCTACAATGGTCGGACCGTTGAGGTGGGGAGCATGGTAACGCCTCCGGAGAGCTGCACGGTGCGGTCCCCATCCGCGAAGCTGCCGTTCCTCGACCGCTACCTCACCGCCTGGATCTTCGCGGCCATGCTCGGAGGACTCGCCCTTGGTCACTTCGATCCCTCGTCGATCGGGGCCATTGGGACCTGGATGGTTCCCGGGACTCCCGTTCCGCTCGCGGTCGGTGTCGGACTCATCCTGATGATGTATCCCCCCCTTGCCCGGGTCCGGTACGAAGAGCTCGGGAAGGTCTTCCGGAGCGGGCGGCTGTTGATCCTCTCGCTGGTCCAGAACTGGATCGTTGGCCCGTTCCTGATGTTCGCTCTCGCGATCGTGTTCCTGCGGAACTCCCCCGACCTCTTGATCGGGCTGGTCCTCATCGGCAGCGCGCGCTGCATCGCCATGGTGCTGGTATGGAACGAGCTCGCCGGAGGAAATCGCGAATATGCCGCCGGACTCGTGGCTTTCAACAGCCTGTTCCAGGTGGTTTTCTACGGCGCCTACATCTACCTCTTTGTCACGATCCTGCTTCCTCTCGCCGGTCTTCCGAGCGTTACCGTCCCGATCTCCTGGGAGCTCGTGGTTCTCAGCGTGCTGGTATTCCTCGGGGTTCCGTTCGCGGCGGGAGTGGCCACCCGGTGGCGGTTCGTCCGCTCCGGACGCGAAATCGAGTACGACCAGCGGATCGCCCCCGCCCTCGCTCCGGTGGCGTTGGTAGCCCTCCTCTACACGATTGTGGTCATGTTCGCATTCCAGAGCAATGCGATCCTCCGGCTCCCGGGCGAGGTCCTGCTCGTGGCCGCCCCGTTGGTCCTCTACTTCGCCATCATGTTCTTCACCAGCTTTTTCATGAGCCGCCGTGCCGGGGCCGACTATGGACGGACGACGGCCCTCTCCCTTACGGCGGCGAGCAACAACTTCGAGCTGGCCATCACCGTCGCGGTCGCCGTCTTCGGGATCGCCTCCGCCGAGGCATTGGCGGCCACGGTCGGTCCCCTGGTCGAGGTCCCGGTACTACTAGGTCTGGTCCGAGCTTCGATCTGGCTCGGTGCACGGTATTTCCCGCCTCCCACGCGGGCTCCTGGGAGCCCAACGGTCGAGGCGGGACCAACTCCCCTGGCCCAAGGAGGCGGAGCGGGACCGCCCCCCGTCCGCCCATCGTAGGGAGGAGCCAACCCCGACGGCGACCGTAGCGGCTCCACGACGGGTTTCGCATGGATCCGAGCCCGAGTCTCCCAGTCCGAAATCAGCGGAAGCTCGCTCAACCCGGTTCGCATCGTCCGGTCCGACGTCCACACCGCCCTCTGGGGGTACGCAATCGCGGTAGCCTCCGCCGCTGTCGCGCGCATCGAAGCCGCGTACGGTGGACATTCCAGATCGAGAACGGGCGGATCGGCCAGACGATCGGACTGCGCCCCGGGGCGGACGATTCCCGGACCGGCGCCCGGGTGGAGCGGCTCGAACGCAGAGCTATTCCTCCCCCTTCCATGAAGGAGCGATCATGTCTCCTCGCGCGAGAGCACCGCTTCGGACTCGAGCACACCTCCGGTCATCGCCTTCCCATGTGAACCGAAATCGTGCGCTCTGGGAGCGAACTAGTGCCGCGTACGACCAACGATGCAGGCGGGTGCTGGGCGGCCGATCGGCGATGGCCTGGGGATTGTGGCGAATCCCCGAATCGCGGGTCCGATATCTGGGGTCCGTGCGCGGTAAGTCGATCCTCGAGCTCGGGTGCGGCGCGGCCCGATGGTCGATCGCCCTCGCCAAGAAGGGCGCGCGCCCCACCGGCCTCGATCTGTCCTTGACCCAGCTCGCCCACGCGCGCCGGGAGCTTCGACGAGCCCGAGTACAACTGCCCCTCGTTCGCGGGAGCGCGGAGGCGATACCGTTCGATGCGGGCTCCTTCGACCTCGTCTTTTGCGACTGGGGGGCGATGACGTTCGCCGATCCGCGGAGGACGGTGCCGGAGTGCGCGCGGGTGCTACGCCCCGGAGGGATCCTGGTCTTCGCCACCGCGAGCCCCATTCGACTCCTCACCCACCATCGGGCGAAGGATCGACAGTCCCGGCGTCTGAGGAGGGAGTACTTCGGCATGCACCGCATCGAATGGGAGGACTCCATCGAGTTCCAGGTCCCGTACGGAGAGTGGGTGGACTTGTTCGTCCGCCACGGGTTCGTCATCGAACGGCTCGTCGAGACCCAGGCACCGCCGGGAGCGAAGACCCCCTACCTCGCCACGGCCGACTCCGTCTGGGGAACACGGTGGCCGATCGAATGCATCTGGCGTGTTCGCAAGGATGGGCCCGGCCGCTCGAGAGGCGCGCGGTCTGCCGTTCGGCGGGTCTAGGTTTAAGCCCGACCGCGACGATGGGGCGTCGTGGAATCCTACTTTCGACGGATCGAGGCATCGGTCGACCGCGCGTACGCGGTCGCGGAAGCCGCTCGTCGTAAGGGGCTCGACCCCAGTCTCGCTCCGGAGATCCCGCGCGCGCAGGATATGGCCGGGCGCGTGGAGAAGTTGCTGGCCCACCTCGATATAGCGGGCATCTCCGAGGAGATACGAGCGCTCGCGGAACGCATGCCGCGGGAGGAGGTAGCGGTCGAGATCGCCCGACGCCTCGCCCGCGACGAGACGCGCGCGGGAGGGCTCGTCAAACGAGTCGACGCCGCGCTGCGGGTCGGGCTCGCCATCCTAACGGAGGGGATCTTGGTCGCTCCCCTCGAGGGGCTGGCCGAGGTACACCTGACTCCCGGGCCCGACGGGACGCCGTTCATCGAGTTGCACTACGCCGGCCCGATCCGCGCCGCGGGAGGGACCGCGCAGGCGCTTTCGGTTCTGCTCGCGGACATCGTCCGAAGGGATCTCGGGCTCGCTCCGTACCGCCCCGAACATGTCGAAATCGAGCGCTACAAGGAAGAGATCCCGCTGTACAAGTTTCACCAACATCTACAGTACGTTCCCTCCGCGCACGAGATCGAGATCGTGGTGCGCCACGTCCCCGTGTGCATCTCTGGAGAAGCGACCGAGGGAGATGCCGAGGTGAGCGCCTGGCGCAATCTCCCTCGGGTCGGGACCAACGGTATCCGAGGGGGAGCCTGCCTCGTCATCGCCGAGGGACTTTGCCAGAAGTCCGCGAAGCTGCAGAAGATCGTGGAAAAGCTCCAGATCCCGGGCTGGGACTTCCTCAAGGAGCTCGGCCACAGCCGTCTCGATGATGACCACGGAACCCCCAAGTACCTAACGGAGGCCGTGGGCGGGCGCCCGATCCTCGCCCATCCGGGCCGCCCTGGCGGTTTCCGACTCGTCTACGGACGCGCTCGGACCACCGGGCTCGCCGCGTGCGCGGTGAACCCGGCGACGATGATCGTGCTCCACAACTTCGTGGCCGTGGGAACTCAGGTCAAGCTGGAGTACCCCGGGAAAGCGTCGGCGATGGGCCTGTGCGATCTCGTGGAGGGACCGATCGTCGAGCTGGACGATGGCACGCTGACCGCGATCAACGATGCCCCGCGCGCCCGGGAGCTCGTTTCTCGCATCCATCGTATCGTGGACATCGGCGAACTTCTCGTCTCCTTTGGGGAATTCCTGGAGAACAACCGGCCGCTCGCCCCGGGAGCCTACACGCTCGACTGGCACCGCGAGGAGCTGCGAGCGACGGGCGCACCGCTCGAAGAGACCCTCGATCCTCCGTCGTACGAAGCGGCGGTGGAGATCGGGCACACGTGGGGCGTTCCGCTCCACCCGCGCTGGTTGCTCTTCTGGCACGACCTGACCTCGGCCGAGATACGCGCCATCGGGGAGTTCGTCGAGCGTTGCGGAAACTGGCGCGACGGGGCCCTGGAACTACCGTGGGATGTGGCGTGGCGCGAGGTCTTGGTCCGGCTGGGATTCCTGCATTACCGCACGGCCGCCGGGGCGATGCGCGGAAATCCGGATGCGAGCGCGGCGCTCGTCGGCACGCTCGGCCTCGGCATCGAGGGCGGACTGCTGCTCCGTCAGGTTCCGCTCGATCCGATCGATCCCGATCCGCTGAGCTACGTGAGTCGCCTCGCGCGGATCCCCGTCCGGGCGAAGGCGCCGTCCCGGATCGGGGCGCGCATCGGTCGGCCGGAGAAGGCCCACCAGCGGAGCATGAAGCCGAACGTGCATGCGCTCTTCCCCATCGGCGAAGCCGGAGGCTCCCGGCGCTCCGTCTCGCAAGCCGTGCGCGAGACGGTCAAGACCGGCGTGAACGTTCCCCTCGGAGTCCGCCAATGCGCGACGTGCGGCCGACGCACGGTCTGGACCCGCTGCTCCTGCGGTACCCACACCGAGCCGACGGGCGCGGTGCAGAGCCAACCGTTCCCCGTGGCCCAGATCTGGGGCGAGGCGCTCCAGGGTCTCCACCTGAAACGGACGCCCGAGGTCAAAGCCGTCAAAGGCCTCACCTCTCCGGGCAAGACGCCCGAGCGGATCGAGAAGGGGATCCTGCGTGCCCACCATGGGATCTCGGTCTATCAGGATGGCACGGCCCGGTTCGATCTCACCGACCTTCCGCTCACGCACTTCCGCCCCCACGAGATCGGGACCGACATCGCCACGCTCCAGGGGCTGGGATACACCTCGGACTGGACCGGGGCACCGCTCGTGAGCATCGACCAGCTCGTCGAGCTCGCTCCCCAAGATCTGATCGTCTCTCGTTCCTGTGGCGAGTACCTCCTCCACCTCGCTCAGTTCGTGGACGACGAACTCGTCCAGATGTACCACGGAGAGGCGTTCTACCGGGCCGCGGGGATCGACGCGATCCGGGGCGCTCTCGTGGTCGCTCTCGCACCGCATACCTCGGGAGGGGTCGCGGGGCGGATCATCGGGTTCACCGAGGCCGAGGCATGCTTTGCCCACCCCATCTTCCATGCCGCCAAGCGGCGGAACTGCGACGGGGACGAGGACTCCGTGACGCTCCTGCTCGACGCGCTGCTGAACTTCTCCCGAGCGTTCCTCCCCAACAGCCGAGGGGCGCTGATGGACAAGCCGCTCGTGCTGACCACCCGCCTCAACGCGACCGAGGTCGACAAGGAGGCCCACAACGTCGATATCGGAGCCCGCTATCCGCTCGCGCTCTACCACGCCGCGCTCGAGCGCCGGTCGCCCAAGGAAGTGGAGGGCCTGTTCGATACCGTAGGGCACCGCACCCACGGCGGACTGACGCTGTCGGAGTACGCCTTCACCCACGACACGCGCGACATCGCGGGCGGCCCGGTCCGCTCCGCCTATCGCGACGATCTATCCATGATGGAGAAGGTCGAGCAGTCCTTCCTCCTCGCGGCCCAGATCCGTGCCGTCGATGTGGGGGACGCCGCGACGATCCTCCTCAACGGACATTTCCTGTTGGACATGATGGGGAACTTGCGCGCCTACGCCACCCAGAGCTTCCGCTGCAAGAGTTGCAACTTCTCCTACCGTCGGCCTCCGCTCTCGGGCCGGTGCAATCAGGTCGCCGGACGCCACGGACGCTGTGACGGGGCGCTCGCGCCCACGGTCTTCGAGGCCTCGGTGCGCAAGTATCTTGCGCTCTCGCAGGGGCTCGCCTCGACCCCGGGGGTCACGCCGTACGTCCGCCAACGGATCCAGGTCCTCGCCGATTCTCTGGCGACCCTGTTCCCGGGGAACACGGCCCAGACCACGCTCGAGACCTACCAGGCCGCGTAGCGACCCCCGCGGAGGCGCGTCTCCTTCCGCGGAACGGCCAAATACACGGCGGCCGCTCCTTCGAGCGCGGGCTTGTGGGGTAGTCTGGACTATCCTGTCGGCCTTCGAAGCCGACGACCTGGGTTCGAATCCGCCCGCCTCGCGGACGGCGAAACTCCCAGCAAGCCCGCTCCCCGGCCCACCTCGGGCGCCGCCGGGCGGTCGCCGACGCGTTCCGACGGCATTTATGGTGGGCGGCGGCTCCTCATTTGATGAAGGAGGAGCGCGTAGGCTCTCCACGCACCGGGACGGGAGGTCGGAATGAAGGCGATGCACGCGATCGCGGAGGCATGGAAGTCCGACCCACGCTGGCAGGGTGCGTTGCGACCGTACCGGGCGGAGGACGTCGTGCGGCTGCGCGGCTCGGTCCACATCGAGTACACGCTCGCCACGCTCGGCGCGGAGCGCCTGTGGAAGCTGCTCCACACCGAGGCGTACCTGCCCACGCTCGGCGCGATGAACGGCTCCCAAGCCGTACAGATGGTCGAATCGGGCCTGCCGGCGATCTACGCGAGCGGTTGGCAGGTCGCCGCCGATGCCAACGATGCCGGCCAGACGTACCCGGACCAGAGCCTCTACCCCGCGCTCAGCATGCCGACCCTCGTCCAGCGGATCAACAATGCCTTCCGTCGTCAGGACGAAAAGCAGCACGCTGTCGGAAGCACCGCCAAATACTGGTACGCCCCGATCGTCGCCGACGCCGAGGCGGGGTTCGGCGGCACGCTCAACGTCTTCGAACTGACCAAGTCCCTGATCGGGGCCGGCGTGGCCGGACTGCACATCGAGGACCAGCTCGCCTCCGTGAAGAAGTGCGGTCACATGGGCGGCAAGGTCCTCGTACCGACGCGCGAGTTCAACCAGAAGCTCTGGGCGGCCCGTCTCGCCTCCGATATCCTGGACGTACCGACGGTCATTGTCGCCCGGACCGACGCGCGCTCGGCCCGTCTCATCACGAGCGACATCGACCCCCGGGACCAGGAGTTCATCACGGGCGAGCGGACGCCCGAGGGGTTCTACGTCATCCGCGACGGGCTCGAAGCGGCGATCGCGCGGGGGATCGCCTACGCGCCGTACGCGGATCTCGTATGGTTCGAGACCGGCGGGCCGGATCTCGATGAGGCCCGCGCCTTCGCCGAGGCGGTCCACGCGAAGTACCCGGGAAAGCTCCTCGCATACAACCTCTCCCCGTCGTTCAACTGGCGACGCAAACTTCCGCTCCGAACCATCGAGCGGTTCCAGGAACAGATCGGCGATCTCGGGTACAAGTTCCAGTTCGTGACCCTCGCGGGATTCCACGCGGTGAACCTCTCCATGTTCAAGCTCGCGAGCGATTACCGGGAACGCGGAATGCTCGCCTACTCCGAGCTCCAGGAGGAGGAGTTCGCCGCGGAGCCTCTCGGGTACCGCGCCGTCAAGCACCAGTCGTTCGTCGGTACGGACTACTTCGACGAGGTCGCCCAGGTCCTCTCGGGCGGTCTGACATCGACCCTCGCGCTGCAGGGCTCGACCGAGTCCGAGCAGTTCCACCCCCACGGGACTCCCGCTCCCGAGCCGTCCACCGCTCCGAAGGACCGTACCCGCCCCGGGGTCGAATCGGGCAAGGTCGTATAGACCCCCGGGAGCAGCCGACGACCGATGCCGAAGCACCCCACGAGCTACTACCTCGTGTATGAGGGGCCCGGCCCGAACTGGGACCCTTCGCGGCCGAGGCGCGAACAGGCGGACTGGGAGGAGCACGCGGCGTTCATGGACGCGCTCGTCGCCGACGGGTTCATCCTGCTCGGAGGACCGGTCGACGCCACGCACGCCGTGCTGCTCGTCGATGCGCAGGACGAGCACGGGGTCGAGACCCGGCTCTCGAAGGATCCCTGGAAGCCGATGGGGATCCTCCGGATCGAGAATATCGCACGATGGGAGATCCTTCTGGATTCCCGCGATCGAACCTAGCGGAAGTACCCCGGAGCCGGGCTCTTCTCGGCGCGCTTCTCCTCGTCCGCCTTCGCGGCCTGGAGGACGTCGATCGCGTAGAGCGCCGCGAGCGGGATCAGGCGGATCCGTCCCTTCTCCTCGCCCGGGCCTCCGAGCTCGATGGCGAGGGAGCTCTCTCCCCCGATGGAGATGAGGCCACGGAAGAGGCCCACCGATTCGAGCGCCTCGTCCTTCGGACCGGCGGATCGGACGCGCACGTGGGAGCGGTTCGTGAGGGTCACGGGGAGGGTCTTCTCGGCCGCCGAGCCCGGGGCGGTCATCGCGACCCTCCGCGACCGCTCGGAGCTTTGGGCGCCGGCGCGATCTTCTCGGGCGTCGGCGCCGTCTTTCCTTGCTCGATCAGCCTCTGCAAGTGATTCACCGTCTCCCGGTAGCGTCGGAGGGCGTTTTGGGCATGGGCTTCGGTGATGTTCCAGGCCTCGGCGACGTTGCCGTAGCGGATCCGGTAGCCCTTGCGACCCTTGCCGGCGTCGTTCGCGCCTCCGACTTCCTCCAGAAGGTCGAGCGACTTGAGCTTGTTGATATGGCGGTAGACGGTCGGCTTCGAGGTCCTCAGTACCGCCGTCAGTTCCTCGATGTACCACGGTCGATTGGGGTCGCGCAGGAAGCACTCCCGCACCAAGCGGTAGGCGAGGCTCGAGGCGATTGGGCCCTCGGCCCCGCGGCCCTCCTCGCCTTCCGGTAGATAGCCCACCAGCCGCAGGAACTCACGGAGGACCTCGTCCACGTCCGTGATCGGACTCAGAGGCGTGCTGTAGCGAAGTGAGAGCTCGAAAGGCATCGGCTCGGGGGCGAGAGACCTGCTCGGAGTTAAAGGCCGCGACCTCCGAGGCCCGGATCCGTACCAAACGATATCCCAAAATCGACCTTGGGATGGGCCGGAATGCCTGCGTTCTCGTTCGTTCAGCCCTCCACCACCGATGAGGCATTGGCGGCGCTGCGGCTCGGAGAGCCCGGTGAGACGATGATCGTCGCGGGAGGCACCGACGTGCTCTTCGGCCTGGAGGGCCGGCGGATCCCTCTCAAGCGGGTCGTATCGCTCCGACATCTCCCGTGGAAGACGCTCTCCTGGGCCGGCGAGTCGCTGCGGGTCGGAAGCACGCTCCCCCTTCGAACATTGGAGAGCGATCCCGACCTGCGTCGCCGCATCCCCGGCCTGTGGCAGGCGGTGCGAGCGGTCGGCAGCGTCGCGCTGCGCCACCGGGCCACCCTCGGTGGGAATCTCGGGCGCAGCTCACCCGCGTCGGACCTCATTCCGATCCTCCTCGCGCTCGATAGCGAGGTCGATATCGTCGGGATGGAGGGCGAGCGGTCCCTTCCGGTCGACCAGTTCGTACGGGCCTCTCGCACGACCGCCCTCGGACCCGGCGAGCTGATCCGGTCGGTCGCGATCCCCGAGGCCCGCCCGTCGGCCTTCCTGTGGCAACGGGTCCGGCCCGCGAACGACATCTCGCAGGTAGGCGTGGCGGTCGCGTATTCGCCGTCCCAGAAGGGGTGGAGGATCGCGGTCGGCGGTGTCGTCCCACGGCCCGTGCTCCTTCCCCAGGCCGAGCGCCTCCTCTCGGGGCCCTTCCCGGGCGCCGCGGAGCTTCGGGCGGCCGCTCAGGAGGCGTCGATGCGGGCGCCGTTCGCTACCGATCGGCGTGCGACCGAAGAGTACCGCCGTCAGCTCGTCGCGACCCTCCTCCAACGCGCCGTCCGCGCCGTGGGGGCTCACCCCTCCTCTCCGGGGGTTCCGTGACCGCCTCCCCCGCCCGCCTCACGGTCAACGCCGTCCCGGTCGATCTGACCACGGTGCCGGTCGGCGAGCGCCTGCTCGACACCGTGCGCTGGCGCCTCGGACTCAAGGGAACGAAGGAGGGGTGCCGGACGGGGGATTGCGGCGCCTGCACCGTTCTCATCGATGGCCGAAGCGTCCTCTCGTGCCTCACCCTCACGCACGAATTCACGGGGGCCGCGGTCACGACTGTGGAAGGGTTGGAGGGAGACCCCACGGGGGCCCGGGTGCGTGCGGCGTTCGAAAAGGAGGGTGCGTTGCAATGCGGGTACTGCACCCCGGGCTTCGTGGTCGCCCTCACCTCCCTGCTCAAGGAGCGCGGAGCGGAAGCATCCGCCGAGGAACTCGCCGAGGATCTGGGCGGGAATCTCTGTCGCTGTACCGGATACGCTGCGATCGTGCGGGCCGTGCGCAGGGTCCACGGAGAGATGCCGTGACGTTCACGGTCCGACCTGACGCCGACGCGAAGCTGCGGGGACAGGTCGCATTCGCAACGGACCTGAGCGTCCCCGGAATGCTCTGGGGTGCCCTCGTGCCCGCGCCGGTGGCCCGCGGCCGGATCCGCTCGATCGATCTCGGACCGGCCCGGGCGATCGACGGAGTGGTCGCGATCGGCCCCACGGACCTTGCACGATTGCTCCCGAGCGCGACCGGAGATGCCGAGCGCCCGGTGTTTCCCACCGACCGGATCCAGTACCACAGCCAACCCCTCGCCGCCGTTGCCGCGCCGACCCGGGAACTCGCCCGGCGCGCGGCTCGGGCCGTTCGAGTGGACGTGGAGCCCCTTCCTCCCCTCGAGGAGATCGAGGGATTCGACCCCGCCCATCCGGGCCCGGACCGCCCGGAGGTCATCGCCCACGTGCTCGCGCGACACGGAGACCTGGACGCGGCGTTCGGTTCCGCGGACTTCGTTCTCTCGGAAACGTACCGCACCGCGGGCGTCTGTCAAGTGGCCCTGGAACCGCACGCGTGCATCGCGGAGATCCAGGGGGATGTGTGGCATGTCACCACCTCCACCCAAACACCGTTCGGGGCCCGAGAGGACCTCGCATCGATGCTGGGGCTGCCCGAGGAGCGCATCGTGGTGGAAGGGACCTGGGTCGGAGGGGCCTTCGGAGGCAAGGGAGCCCCGCTCGTCGAGCCGTACGCGCTCTTGCTCGCGCGGGCGAGCGGCCGACCCGTCCGCCTCGCGCTGAGCTACCGCGAGGAGTTCCAACTGGGTCGGACGTCCCTCCCTTCGGTCGTGCGGATCGAGAGCGCGGTGAAGGGAGGTCGGATCACCGGCCGACGGGTCCACTGGCGGCTCGACGCGGGCGCGTCCCTCCCGGGGAGGGACTTCACGACCGGGTACGCGATCGGGTTCATCCTGGGCCCGTACCGGATCCCGGCGATCGAGATGGAGGGGTACG
Source organism: Thermoplasmata archaeon (assembly GCA_035532555.1). Taxonomy (NCBI): domain Archaea; kingdom Methanobacteriati; phylum Thermoplasmatota; class Thermoplasmata; species Thermoplasmata archaeon. The sequence goes on from DATKQS010000020.1 coordinate 64,317, forward strand.
CCTTCCGGACGAACAAACCCCCGCTCGGACCGCATCGGGCCCCCATGGCTCCCCAGTGCGTCTTTGCGGAGGAGTCGCACATGGATCATCTCGCGGCTCGCTTGGGCGTGGATCCCGTAGCATTCCGACGGAGCCACGTTTGGAAGGAAGGCGACTTTACGCATCTCGGCCAGAAGGTGGGGCCGTTCGGCCTCGACCGATGCCTCGAACGAGCCGGGGCGCTCGCGACCACGTGGAGGAAGGACGCCGCTCCCAACACGGGAGTGGCCGTGGGCGTCGGTTTCTGGTCGACGGTGACGGGCGCTGGAGGCGAGGCCCGGCTCGTCCTATCGCCCACGGAACTGAAGATCATCGAAGGCGAGCGGGAGATCGGCAGCGGCAGCGTGATCCGGGGGATCGTGGCCGTAGCCGAAACGGTCCTGGGGATATCGCGCGACCGCGTGCGGGTCGACTACCACGACACGCGCTCCGCCCCGTTCGATTCGGGGGTCTTTGGGAGCCGGACGCTCGCCGCACTCGGCCAGGCCGTGCAGAAGGCGGCCCTCGTCCTTCGGGACGAGCTCGGGAAGCGACTCTCGGTCCCCGCCGACTCCGTGCAGCTCACCGAAGAGAACGGCGAGCTCGTGGCGGTGTCCGGTCGGCACCGAGAGAGCATCCGCTCGCTCCTGACCGAGACGGAACTCGCCGCCGGAGGACTCACCAGCGAGGGCCGGCATTACGGAACGTCGGGGGAGATCGATACCGCACGGGTCGTGGAAGGAACGTTCTACCCGTACACCGATTTCACGGGGGCGGCGCATGTGGCGATGGTCAAGGTCGATCCCGAGACCGGGGCGGTTCGGGTCACGCGTTACGCCGCGTTCCAGGACGCCGGCAAGGTCGTTGATCTCCCGACCGCACAGGGCTCGATCGAGGGCGGGGTCGCGATGGGCCTCGGCACAGCCCTGACGGAGGAGACGACGTGGGCCGCGGACGGGCACCTTTCGAACGCCGGGCTGCTCGACTACCGCATTCCGACCCTCGGCGAGATCCCACCGATCGAGGTCCATTTCGTGGAAGGGTTCTCCGGCGCGGGCCCGTACGGGGCGAAGGGGCTCGGAGAGCCTCCCATCATCCCGGTGCCCGCGACCGTGAGCAACGCGATCTTCGCCGCCTCGGGCGCGGCGATGACGGAGCTCCCCATGACCCCGGAGCGCGTCGCGCGCGCCCTTAAGCTTCTGTAGGAGTGCCGGAGCGATGGTCCTCCCTCGCAGCGAGATCGCCGAGATCGCGAAGAAGTATCCCCCGCACCCCTGGATCGGCGCCGTCGGATCGCATTCCGCGATCGACATCGCGGACGGCGCCGTGACGGAAGGGTTCTCCTCCCTCTTGTTCTGCGAGCGCGGCCGCGACGCTACCTACGCCCGGTACTTCCGCACCCTGCGAGGTCCGGACGGCACCCCTCGCCGGGGGTGCGTCGACGAGGTCTGGACGTACGCCCACTTCCGGGATCTCGCGCATACGACCGAGCAGGCCAAGATGCGCGAACGCGGGGTCCTGTTCGTTCCGAACCGTGCCTTCTCCTCCTACGTCCCCATCGACACCATCGAGGAGGAGTTCCGGGTCCCCATCGTCGGCTCGCGGGCGATGCTGCGCATCGAGGAGCGCACCGAGCGAGAGAATTATTACACGCTGCTCGAGGGAGCCGGAGTGCCGATCCCTCGAGCGATCCCCTCCCCCGACCGGATCGACCGGCTCTCGATCGTGAAGCTGCCGCACGCCACGCGCCGGCTCGAACGTGGGTTCTTCACCGCGGCGAGTGCCGAGGAATACCGGAGCAAATCCGCCGCACTGGTGGCACGGGGTACGATCATGCCGGCCGACCTCGCGACCGCGCGGATCGAGGAATACGTCCTCGGCCCTGTGTTCAACTTCAACTTCTTCTTCTCCCCCCTCGCCCCCCGCGAGGAGGCGCTCGAACTGCTCGGCGTCGACGAGCGGCGGGAGAGCACGCTCGACGGCCTCGTACGCCTGCCCGCCGCGCAGCAGCTCGAGCTGCACGAATCCGCACGGATACCGGACTTCACCGTGGTCGGTCACGGAACCCTGACGGTGCGCGAGTCGATCCTCGAGGAGATCTTCCGGATGGGCGAGAAGTTCGTGGACGCGGCACGGACCCGCTACCCTCCCGGCATCATCGGACCGTTCTGCCTGCAGACGTGCATCGACCGCGAAGCGCACCCGATCGTGTTCGACGTCGCGGCCCGGATCGGCGGTGGGACGAACGTGCACCTCGCCCTCGGACACCCGTATGGCAACGCGTTGTACCGGGGTCCGATGAGTTCCGGTCGCCGGATCGCTCTCGAGATCCGCCGCGCCCTCGAGGCCGAGCGATTGACGGAGATCGTAACATGACGGAGATCGCCGGTCCCGCACCTGCGGTGAAGCTGTTGCAGACACCGCTGATCGAGTTCCACCGCGCGCACGGGGGTCATCTCGTCCCGTTCGCGGGCTGGGAGATGCCGTTGTACTACTCGGGCATCATCGCGGAGCACACGGCGGTGCGATCCGGAGCGGGCCTGTTCGACGTCGGTCACATGGGGATCCTGACCGTCACCGGCGGAACCGCGGCTGCGTTGCTCTCCCGCCGAACGACCATCAACGTCGAGAAGATCGCCCCGGGACAGGTGAAGTACGGATTCTTCCTCCAGATGGGCGGCGGCATCGTCGACGATCTCCTGATCACGCGTCTGGACGCCGGTACCGGACCGACCTCATCGTACCTGGTGGTCCCCAACGCCGGCCGTGCGTTCGAGATCCAGCTCATCCTCCAACAGCACCGCCACCCCGACGCCACGATCGAGCGGTGGAACGGTCGCGTGACCATCCTCGCGGTCCAGGGTCCGAAGTCGCGGACGTTGCTCGAGAAGGAGTTCGGCTGGTCGCTCGCAGGTCTCGGCTTCTACCGAAGCCGGTTCTTCCCCGCGGAGCGGGGGGGTCCGGGAGCCAACGATGGAACGATCGGTGGGGCAATCCCGGGCGATCTCGAGCACCGGATCCTCGTCAGCCGTACCGGATACACGGGGGAACTGGGCTACGAGCTGTTCTTACGGGGAGATCGCGCGCGGGCGGTCGCCGATCGCCTCGTCCAGGGCGGGGCGCTTCCCTGCGGGCTCGGGGCGCGCGACACGCTGCGCCTGGAGAAGGGCTACCTGCTCTCGGGCCAGGAGTTCCTGCGGAATCGCTCGCCGATCCAGGCGGGCCAGGATCGGTTCGTGGAGTTCGATCATCCCTTCGTGGGCCGAGAGACCCTGGAGGCCGAGCAGAAGGAGGGGCCCGCCGAGCGCCTCGTGGGCCTGCGCGTCAACTCCGAGGGAGCCGTCCCCCGCCACGGGACCCCCGTCCATCGAGCGGGGCAGCCGATCGGGACCGTGACGAGCGGCGGACTGTCTCCCAACCTGCACGTCGGCATCGCGCTCGCATACCTCCCGAAGGAGTATACGCAGCCGGGCACGCAGGTCGAACTGGAACTGCGTGGACGCGAGGTACCCGCCGAGGTCGTTCCCCTTCCGTTCCTCCCCGCGACGAAGGCACCAGCGTAATTATCGCGCATCCGCTCTCCGAACGATGGCACCGCGGCACCGCCGGGTGGGGTCGAAGAGTTCGTCGGTCGCTCGAGCCGCACGGGCGGCGCTCGAGGAAGACCGATTTCGCTCCGACCGGACGACCTCGTTCGTTCTGCACGGCCCCGCCCCCGCCGAGGCACGGGTGGTCGCCCAGGCCTCGGGCCGCCTCTCCGGGATGGCGCCCGCCCTCGCATGCGCTCGGATCGGGCGCCTGCGGGTCGTTCGGGCGCTTCGGGACGGGAGTCGGCTCCGCCGCGGGAGCGTGGTCCTCGTCCTACGGGGAGACGCCCGTCACATGCTGGGAGTGGAGCGGACTCTCCTGAACTATCTGATGCACCTGTCGGGGATCGCGACCGTGACGGCGAAGACGGTCGAGCGCGTACGTTCCGCGCCCCATCCCCCTCAGATCTGGGCGACGCGCAAGACCACGCCGGGGTTGCGGGATCTCGAGAAGGAGGCGGTCGTTCATGGTGGGGGTCACCCCCACCGGCGGGACCTCTCCGACGCGGTGCTCGTGAAGAGCAACCACCTCGCGCTCGTCCCGCTTCGTCCGACCCTCGCCCGGGTCCGATCTCCCCGCGGCCGAACCCCGAGGATCGAGGTCGAAGTGCGAAACGTTCGAGAAGCGATCGCGGTCGCCCGGGCCGGCGTCTCCCGCATGCTGATCGACAACGCGACCCCCGCCCGCGCGCGAGCGATCGTGGGTGCCCTCCAACGGGTCGGTCTTCGTTCCGGCCGCTGGATCGAGCTTTCTGGCGGTCTCACGCCTCAGAACGTGAGAGCGTACGCCGGGGTGGGCGCCGATGCGCTGAGCCTCGGGGCCCTCACCCATTCGGCTCCCGCGCTACCGTTCCGCATGCAGGTTCGCCCGACGCACCGGGCTTAAGACGCGACGCGAACTAGAACGTCGGGGAAGCCATGTCGCTCGAGGCCGAGGTGCGCCGGCTCAAGGAGGAACGCAACGCCGTCCTCCTCGCGCACAACTACCAGCGCCCCGAGGTGCAGGACATCGCCGATTACGTCGGGGACTCCTTGTACCTGTCGCGCACCGCGATGGAAGCGGACCGCCCCGTGATCCTCTTCGCGGGCGTCCGCTTCATGGCCGAGACGGCGAAGATCCTCAACCCCACCAAGACCGTCCTCCTGCCCGACCTCAAGGCGGGGTGCGCGCTTTCCGACTCGATCACGGCCCCGCAGCTGCGGAGCTGGAAGTCCGAGCATCCCGGGGCGGCGGTCGTGGCGTATGTCAACACCTCGGCCGACGTCAAGGCCGAGTCCGACTACTGCTGCACGAGCTCCAACGCGATCCGCATCGTGAACTCGATCCCGGCCGACCAGGAGATCCTCTTCCTCCCCGACATGTTCCTGGGGGACTACGTCCGTCGCCAGACCGGCCGCAAGATGCACCTGTGGGTCGGGGACTGCCCGGTCCACGCGAAGATGCGCCCGGAGGACCTCGCGCGGGCCCGTTCCGAGCATCCCCGTGCGACCGTCCTCGCGCACCCGGAGTGCGGGTGCTCCACGCAGGCGCTCCCGCACGTCGACCGGGTGCTGTCGACGGACGGGATGGTCCAGTTCGCGAAGGAGACCCACGACCCGGTGGTCCTGGTGGCGACCGAGGTGGGGATCCTCCATCGGATGCGTCAAATCAACCCGACGACCCGGTTCTTGCCGATCGATGCCGGGACGATCTGTCCGTACATGAAGGAGATCGATCTCGGCGACATCCGAGATTCTCTGCGCGACATGCGCCACGTCATCGACGTGCCGCCGGACGTGGCCGCACGCGCCCGCCGCGCGCTCGAGCGCATGGTCGCCTCCTAGGCCCCGAGCTCACCCGCGTCTCTCCTGCGTCGCTCGCGGCGCGAGGAGCCGTTCGATTTCCGCCCGACTCCGCGCATTGAGGATCTGGGCGGCGTTCGCCTGTGCACGCCGGGCCAATCCCAGGGCGACCGGGAACGTGGGATCGTCTGGCGAGTTCCCGAGCCCAGTGGGGATCGCGAGGGTCCCGTTGCGCGCGCGAACTTCGCCGCCCCCGATCGAGTCCAGGCGATTCGGACCGGGGCCCATCTCGAGCGCTGCGTCGTGGGCCGCCGCCCAGTCGATCCAGGCCCGCAGCTCTTTGCCGATGCCCGTGGACGGCGCGGTCGGATCGAGGTGGGCGATGAGGAGGGTAGGCAAGAACGCCTTGCGAGAAGCGCGCGCGGGGCCTTTCGTGGGTCGCCGAACGAGATAGTCGAGCTCCATCCCTTCGGGTCCGGCCCCCGTTCCGGCCACCTCCCCGACTAGCCAGACGATCGGCATCCCCGAGGGTCGTTTTCCGTGGAGTTCCCCGAGCCGCTTCAGGGCCCCCCGTTCGATCTTCACCGATCCCCCCTCGACCGAGGTGCCGGCGACGACTGCGCCCACGTACTCCATTCGTCGCCGTCGGGCCTCGGCGAGCGTCGCCTCGACGTCCTCTCTTGTAGCGTTCGGAGGAACGTGCCAATGGAGTTCCCCACGCACATCCCGCTCGGTGACCAGCTCCGGAAGGGTCCCGGCCGCGGCGGCCTCGATCTCACCACGGTTCTCGCGCAACTCCGGCGGGATCCATGCGAGCTTCAAGGCCGCGTAGACCTCGTCCTCGGTCGCGCCCCCAACGCGCTCTTCTCCCCGAAAGATCCCGTACTCGTTGATCTTCAGTCCTCGATCGCGAGCGATCGTGCGCAGGTGCACGTTGTGGTCCTTGGATCCTGTGAAGTACACGAGCGCCGCGCCGAACTCGTTGGACGCGACCACGCGAACGTCGACCTGGAGTCCGCTATCCAGGCGAACGGTCTCCTTCGTTTCTCCCCGGAGCAGCACCTCATGGACCCCGGGAAGCCCCGACACGACGTCGAAGACCCCCTTCGCATCCGGGCTGGAGGCGAGCAGATCCAGGTCCCCGATGGTCTCGCGACGGCGACGCAAGCTTCCGGCGGCCTCGATCCGTTCGACCCGCCCTGTCGCGCGGATCGCGGCCAGGAGCCGTTGCGCCACGACATAGGCCTCGGTCAGAGGAATGCGCGTGCCCACGCTCGCGGCGGTCGGGCCCAGAGCGGACCGCAGGAGCTCGATCTTCCGTGGACCGATGCCCGAGACCCCTTCCAGACGGTGGGCGTCGATCGCCTCCCGCAGCTCCTTCGGGCTCGTGATGTGCAGCTCGACCCAGAACCGACGAGCGGTCTTCGGCCCCACCCCCGATAGTCGCATCAGTTCGAGAACTCCCGGCGGGACCTCGGATCGGATGCGATCATAGTAGGCGATCCGGCCCGTCTTCAGGTACTCCTGGATTTTCTCCGCGATCGCGTCCCCGATGCCGGGGATAGTATCGAGCTCCTTGCGCTCCGCGACCACCTTCAGGTCCTCCGTCAAGGTCTCGATCGAACGGGCGGCCCGACGGTAGGCTTCGGGTTTGAATCGCTCTCCCTCGAGATCGAGGAGGTCGGCGATGGCGCGAAGGATCTCCGCGGCCTCGGCGTTGGTCGGCATTCGGATCCCCTCGTCGGTACGCTCCCTCAAGGCATAGGCGTTGGGGAATCGCCGCGGACCCTACGGGGGGCGGTCGGCGCCGGCGTCGATCCATGCCAGCCGGTCGAGAGTTCGGAAACCGAGGCGCTCGTACATACGGCGGGCGGGGTCGTTGTCCTCGCGCACGTAGAGCGTAGGGCGGGCCCCGGCGGCACGAGCGGTGGCCATGGCGGCGGCCGTGAGGGCCGCGCCGTGCCCGCGACCGCGTGCCCCGGGTTCGACGTAGATGCCATTGAGGACCCAGATGTCGGGAAGCCGGACACCGGCGGAGGCCGCCCCTACGATGCGGTCGCCTTCGAACGCGCCCCACGCGACGTTCACGGCCGGATCGAACGTTCGATACCCGTTCACGAGCGGACTGTCGATCGTCCCGGCCCACGCGCGAAGTCGCTCGGCGTCGAGCGCGCCCATGGCACGGACCGAGGAGGGCGAGGCCGAGACCGAGGTCCGGGGAAGCTCCGCTACGAGTCGGAGCACGGAGTACGCCTCGACGGGAGCGAGGGCGCTTCGAACCCGGGCCCCCGCCTCCTCCGGTACGACCGCGACGACCGGCCGCGGAGGAAGTGCCGACGCCAGCGCCGCGGCCTCGTCTCCGGGTCCGACCCAGTGCACGATGGTCGCTTTCGGATCGCCCGACCACACTAGGAGGTAGGCCAAGGTCGTCTGGGCCGTTCGATAGGAGACGAACCGGGCCCGGATCGGTTCGTGATCAAGATCCCACAGGGCGTAGGCATGCCGGACGGGGTCCTTCCGGGACGCCTCGAGCAGCCACGCTCGATCGATGCCATCGATCACCATCCCGGGGCGGTTCACCTCCCGGCCATGCCATCGGCGTAGTTATGCGATGGGCCCGCGCCGATCGAGGGGCTCGGGGCAAGGGTAAATCTCGATCCGCCGTCCATCCTCCATGGTCCGCGTGCATCGGCCGACCCCGGAGTTCGCGGATCACCTGCGCGTCCTGTACGACCGCTTCCCCTTCGATCGGTCGCTCGCCGATGACCCGATCTCGGTGGTACGTCCCCTCGCGTTGGACCCACGGCGCGGGGAGATCGCGGGGATCTTCGCCGCCACGCTCGCGATCGGGAACACGACCGCGATCCGCGGGGCGATCGGCCGGCTCGCGGATGCCGCGGATGGGGACCTCGGCTCGTTCATCGCAACGATCCCCTCCGTCGAACGGCGGCACCGGCTGCGCGAGTTCCGGCATCGATGGATCCGCGGCGATCAGCTCGCGTACCTCTCCGACCGTCTCGAAGTGATCTACGCGTCGGGTGAGACGCTCGAGTCGATATTCGCAAACGGGATGCGGGACGGGGGCTTTGCGGACGGATTGGATGCGCTCGCACGACGATTGCGCTCGCCCACCCGTTCCCGGGGCCCGCGACCTCCCCGCGGCTACCGAGAGCTCTTTCCGAGCCCGCTCGATCCGAGCCACAGTCCGGCGAAGCGACTGACCCTCTTCGTGCGCTGGATGGTCCGCGCGCGCTACCCCGATCTCGGATACTGGCACACCGTCCCCACGGGAGAGCTGCGGGTCCCGCTCGACCAGCACGTCCACTGGATCGCCTACAATCTCGGGCTGACCCAGCGGCGGACCCGATCGTGGACCACGGTCGAGGAAGTGACCCAGGCCCTGCGCCAGATCGATCCCATCGACCCGATCAAGTTCGACTTCGTGCTCTGCCACACGGGGATCTCGGGAGACTGCCCGAAGGAGCGGGACATCCGTATCTGCGGACCGTGCGCGGTCCGGCCGGACTGCCGCTTGTGGCACGGGCGACGGAGCGCGGCATGAGCTTCGGGTCCCCGCCGGTCATCGATCCGCGCATCATCGACCGGTTCCGCAACGCAGGCCGGTCGATCCAGTGGCAGTCGGTGGTGCCGAATGAAGGGGGAAGTCCCCGGGCCCGCATCGCCACCCTGCACGAGCAGCCCGCGCGCGTCGAAGAACGAGAGACCGTGTCGGGCCGTGAGATGATCGTGGACTCGGGGCCGGTCGGAGCGCTCGTCTTGGTCCTCGAGGTCGATCGTCGCGGACTCCCGCACGCACTCGATCCGGTCGCCGCAGGCGAGATCGAGGGGTTCCCCGACGGGGCGTTGAGGGCGGTCTGGGAAATCGGGCCGGTGCCGGCCCCGGGTACGGTCTGGAAGGACGTCCTCGATCTTGCGCGCTATGCCTTGCGCTAGCCGACGGCACGGATCGCCTTCTAGTGGGCCGGTCCGAGCACCCGAAGTGACCTCGTTACCTCGGGAAGTGTACGCCCAACAACGATTATCTGCCTCCGCGGGAACCCGTTCCATCTCCCCGGTTGATCCATGAGCCCCGAGGCAACCTCCAACGTCTCCGCGAGCGCGCCGGTGATGACCGCCGCCGGCGGTCGCGTCTACAATCCACGCACGGCGATGGTCGTCCTCGTGATCATCGCCGGCATGGCACTGATGGTCACGTACGTCGAGACGATGGTCCTGCCGGCCTTCTCCACGTTCCAGACGTTCTTCGGACTCCCCGCTACCTCGCAGTCGACGGCGACGATCACCTGGATCGTCTCGGCGTATCTCCTCGTCGGAACGATCGCCACCCCGATCTTCGGCCGTCTCGGGGACATCTACGGCAAGAAGCGCATGCTGCTGGTCGCCATGTCGATCTACGCGGCCGCGGTCACGGTGGCCGGATTCACTCCCAACATCGGTTCGGCGCTCGGGGTCTCCACCCCCAACCAGATCTACCTGTTGATCGGCGTTCGTGCGATCCAGGGGATCGGGATGGGGATGTTCCCCCTCGGGTTCGCGATGCTGCCCGAGGTCTTCCCCGCGGCCCGGGTCGGCGAGTCGCAGGGGATCGTTTCAGCGATGTTCGCGGCGGGCGCCGCGCTCGGATTGGTCGGCGGCGGCTGGATCTCCCAGAGCTACGGCTGGCAGGTGACGTACCACACGGTGATCCCGGTCGCGATCATCCTGGTCGTGGCCGCCGCCCTCCTCTTGCGGGAGTCGCCGACTCTCGTGAAGGAGTCGGTCGATATTCCCGGGGTGTCGAGCCTAGGTTTCGGTCTCGCGATGCTCTTACTCGGGATCACGGAAGGAGCGGATTGGGGGTGGACGAACTTCAACGGGGCCTCGCTCGGGCCGCTCCCCTGGGGCGTTCCGGAGTTCTTCATCCTCGCCGCGGTCGGCTTCGCGTTCTTCATCTGGTGGGAGGATCGGACGAAGGAACCGGTCGTGCGTCTCGCCTCGCTCAAGATCCGGAACATCCTGGTCAGCAACGTCAACGGGCTCCTCGTAGGGATCGCCATGTTCCTGATGTTCGTGTCCGACACGATCCTGTTCGAGTACACGCTCAACACCGGGTCGAGCCCGCTCGGGCCGCTGAGTGGCTACACCGGATCCGGCTTCGGGTTCACTCCGCTGACCATGGGACTGCTCACGCTGCCCGCCGCACTCGGGATGCTCACCTTCGGCCCGATCCTCGGACGTAGGGTCGGACGTGTCGGCCCCAAGCCGATCATGATGCTCGGCTTCGCGCTCATCTCGATCGGCGGCTTCGGCCTGATCTGGCTCAACCACATCCTGATCGCGGTCGTGATCCTGCCGATCCTCGTCCTGGTCGGGATCGTCGGCGTGCTGATCGCGATGTCCAATGTGATCGTCCTGTCGGTCTCACCGAAGGAGCTCGGGATCCAGACGGGGATGAACCAGACGTTCCGCAACCTCGGTTCCGCGATCGGCCCGGTGCTCGTCGCGAGCATCCTCGCGAGCTTCACCACGACCTACCTCTTGACCTACTCGGGGGGCACGATCCCGGTCAGCGGGTTCACCGACGCCGGCTTCCAGACCTGCTTCGCGGCGGTCACGCTTCTCGGCGTCGTGGGCTTCGGGTTCAGCCTCGCACTGAGGAACTACCGCTTCGCGGCCGACGGAACGCGAGAGGATGCGGGGACGCCCAACGGAGCGCCGCCGAGCCCCCGGCCCGGCGAAGGGGCGTGGCCCGAGGTCGCTCATCCTGCCTCTCCCGGCTCCTCGGCCGCGCTCTCCTCGGGCAAGCGATTATCTTAGCGGATCCCTAAGGAGCCCCGGGCCGCGGCCGCAGCCCGGGGATCGAGTTGGGAGGGCTCCCCACCGCGACGAGCGCATCCGCGTCCGTCTTCGCCGCCGTGGGCGGGCGCCGCTTCGATCGCCACCAGGCATTGATCGCGCTCGTCATCATTGCCGGGATGACGTTCATGATCACCTACGTCGAAACGATGGTGATCCCAGCCTTCGAGACGTTCTACAACTTCTTCGATCACCCATCGGACACGACGATCGCCTGGATCCTCTCGGCGTACCTGCTCGTCGGGACGATCGCGACCCCGATCTTCGGCAAGCTCGGCGACATCTACGGCAAGAAGAAGATGATGCTGGTCGCAATGGCGATCTACGCTGGCGCCGTGCTCTGCGCGGGCTTCTCCCCGAACATCGGAGCGGCGTTCGGGGTCTCGCGCGCGGACCAGGTCTATCTCCTGATCGGCTTGCGGGCGGTCCAAGGGATCGGCATGGGGATGCTGCCCCTCGGGTTCGCGATGCTGCCCGAACTGTTCCCGGCCGACCGGGTCGGCCAGGCCCAGGGCCTCATCAGCGCGATGTTCGCGGCGGGGGCGTGTCTCGGCCTGGTCGGGGGCGGCTACCTCGCTCAGACGTACGGCTGGACGTTCACCTATCACACGGTCGTCCCGGTGGCGATCCTCCTCCCGCTCCTCGCGGCGTGGAAGGTTCCGGAGTCGATGAGCCGAACGGCCTCGAGCATCGACATTCCCGGCATCACGGCCCTCGGGCTCGGGATCGCGGCCTTGATGCTCGGCATCAGCGACGGTTCGGTCCGAGGTTGGACGAACTTCTCGTCAATCTACTTCGGTCCGGTCCCCTGGGGCGCGCCGGAGTTCTTCCTCGCGAGCGTCCTCCTCCTGGGGTTCTTCGCGTACTGGGAAGGGCACACCCGAGAGCCGGTGATACGGCTCGCTTCGCTCCGCGCGCGCAACATCCTCGTCGCGAACGTCGATGGGTTCGTCGTGGGAGCGACGATGTTCCTATCGTTCACCACGAACACCTACCTCATCGAGCTGCCGTATCCGCCCGGCTTCGCGCAGCCGGAGTTCATCATGGGGCTGATCGTGCTGCCCGGCGCCATCTCGATCCTGGTGTTGGGGCCGCTCTTCGGCCGATGGGTCTCGCGCTGGGGACCGAAACCGGTCCTGCTGATGGGTTTCGCCCTGATGGCCATCGGCGGGCTCCTGCTCACCCAGATCGCCGACCCGAGCCAGAGCACGTTCTCGACCGGGAGCGGATTTCCCGTCCCGCTGTTGATGCTGATCGCGCCGATGCTGCTCTTCGCCGGCAACACCGCCGCGCTGATCGCGGTCTCGAACGTGATCGTGCTCGGCGTGCGGTCGAGCGAGCTCGGAGTGCAGACCGCCATGAACCAGACGTTCCGCAACCTCGGCAGTGCGCTCGCGCCCGTCATCGTCACCTCGATCCTGGTCGCGCTCGCCTCGGGAACCTTCGAGGGGAATCCGATGTACACGGTCGCTGGGTTCCAGGTCGCCTACGCTCTCCTCGCGGGGATATCGCTGTTCGCGTTGATCGTCGCACTCGCGCTCCGCAACTACACGCGGGGAGCGACGGCCCCCTCGGACACGAACGCCGAACCTCTAGCGTCCGGCGCCACGCCGACGATCTAGTGCGTGCCTAGGAGCAACCGCTGGTCGCCCCGCAGACCGTGCATGCGTAGCACGTCCCGCTGCGCACCATGATCCCGCCGCAGATGTGGCACGACGGAGCGTCCTCCGACATCCTTCCCGTAGAGGGAGGAGGCGGGACGAACGCATCGAGGGGCTTGACGTCGAGGCGCACGGTCGGGGCCACCGAGGCCGACGTCGGCATGCCCCCGTGACCGTTCCCGTTCAACTCCGAGGGGTTGTCGAGCCCGATGGAGTGCCGTTCCTCTTCGGTCAGGAACTCGATCGCCATCCAGCGGGCGACATAGTCCGGGATCGATTTGGCGAACCGGACCTTCGGGTTGTTGGTCGCGCCGGCGGGCTCGAAGCGCATGTGGGCGAGCTTGCGCACCAGATCCTTGAGCGGCACCCCATGCTGGAGCGCCATCGACATCGAGATCCCGAGGGAATCCATCAGGCCGTTGACCGTCGAGCCCTCCTTCGTGACCCGGAAGAACAGTTCGCCGGGACGCCCGTCGGGGTACAGCCCGACCGTGACGTAGCCGTCGTGGCCGCCGACCTGGAAGTGGTGCGTGATCGCCTTGCGCTCGTCGGGGAGGCGCTCGCGCTGGGGCGCCCGCGGACCGCCCGCGACCTTCGCGGTGCCCTTGCTGGTCTCGAACGGCTGGGAGGCCTTGCAGCCGTCCCGGTAGAGCGCGACCGACTTGATCCCCAGCTGCCAGGCCTCGAGGTAGATCTTCTCGATGTCCTCCACCGTCGCGTCGTTCGGGAGGTTGATCGTCTTGGAGGCCCCTCCCGATAGGAACGGCTGGACGGCGCCGAGCATGTGCAGGTGGCCGAGCGGGCCGATCGTTCGGTGGCCGCCCATCGGTGCGAGCGCACAGTCGAACACGCTGAGGTGTTCCGGCTTCAGGTCCGGCGCCCCCTCGATCGTTCCGTTCTTCTCGATGTGTGCGACGATCCGCTGGACCTCCGCCGGAGAGTAGCCGAGCGCGACGAGCCCGTCGGGGACCGTGCGGTTGACCATCTTGATCGCGCCGCCTCCGACAAGGTTTTTGGTCTTGACCAGCGCGAGCTCGGGCTCGAGCCCGAGAGTATCGCAGCCCATCAATAGGCCGATCGTGCCGGTCGGGGCGATGACGGAGATCTGAGCGTTGCGGTAGCCCCAGAGCTCGCCGGCCTTGACCGTGTCGTGCCAGCGGTCCGCGGCGACCCGGGCGAACGAGGTGAGGCGCGGATCGTTCGCCGGGATCTTGCCCGCGGCCGCGGAGTGCTTGCTCATGACGCGCAGCATCGGGGCGCGGTTCTTGTCGAACCCCGCGAACGGGCCGACGCGCTTGGCGATCTCGGCGCTCATGTGGTAGCCCTCCCCGGAGAGGACCGCGGAGATCGAGGTCGCGAGCGAGCGGCCCGCGTCGGAGTCGTAGGCGAGTCCGTAGTGCATCAGGAGCGCACCGAGGTTCGCATACCCGAGACCGAGAGGCCGGAAGTCGTGAGAATTCTGAGCGATCGCGGCCGTGGGATAGCTCGACGAGTCGACGAGGATCTCCATCGCGAAGATCATCGTGCGAGTGGCCTGACGGAATAGCTCGATGTCGAAGTTTCCTCGAGCATCGAGGAATTTCATCAGGTTGATCGACGCGAGGTTGCACGCCGTGTCGTCGAGGAACAAGTACTCGCTGCACGGGTTGGAGGCGTTAATGCGCCCGGAGTTGGCGCAGGTGTGCCAATCGTTCGTGACGTCGTCAAACTGCACGCCGGGATCGCCGCAGCGCCAGGCGGCGACGGCGAGCTTGCGCCAGAGATCGCGGGCCTGGTAGGCCCTCGCGATGGCGTGGTCGGTGCGATTGTACGTCTTCCACTCGCCGTCCCGCTTCACCGCCTCCATGAAGGCGTCCGGGATGCGGACGGAGTGGTTCGCGTTTTGGTAGGCGATGGAGGCGTACGCGGAATCGGGATCGGTGCCATCGAAGTTCGCGCTGTATCCTTCGCGGATGAGCGCGGCGGCCTTGTCCTCCTCCTTGACCTTGCAGTCGATGAACTCGGCGATGTCGGGGTGATCCATGTTGAGGATCACCATCTTCGCCGCGCGGCGCGTCGTCCCGCCGGACTTGATCACGCCGGCGAGGGCGTCGAACGCACGCATGAACGATACCGGGCCCGAGGCGATCCCACCTCCGCTCAGGTGCTCGTGGCTGCCGCGCAACTGCGAGAGGTTCGATCCCGTGCCGCTGCCGCCCTTGAACAGGCGTCCTTCGCTCGTCGCGAGGGCGAGGATCGAATCCATGTCGTCGGTGACCGACTGGATGAAACAGGCCGAGCACTGGGGCGGCTCGCGGACCCCGACATTGAACCAGACGGGGCTGTTGAACGCCGCCATCTGCTGGACCATGAGGTAGGAGAGGCTCTCCTCGAGCTGCGTCGACTCCTCGGGGAGATCGAGGTAGCCGAGTTCGAGGCCCTTGCGAGCGATCCAGTGGCATACGCGCCGGATCATGCCGTCGACCGAGTCTTCGCGGCGGCCCTGAATGATGCGGAAGTACTTCGACGCGGCGATGTTGATCGAGGTGTCCGACCACGACGTCGGAGCGTGGATTCCCTTCAGCTCGAAGATCGTCTTGCCCTCGGCGTTCTTGATGACCGCGTCGTAATTCCTCCACTCGACGGTGTCGAACGCGGCCTTCCCCCTCGGGGTGAGGCGGGGGACCGGGATCGGTTCGTCGCCGTAGGCGGTCGTCGGTCGGCTGTGGGCCTCCTCGTTCGAGGGGGCGGCTCGCTTCTTTGCTAGTGCCATGTACAGGCCTCTTCCCGGAGGATCAACGCGGATGTCGGACCGCAAGCGGTCACCGGCGCTACGACTCCGCGCGCTATCTCGACCTCGGTGAGGCCGCGAAACGCCCTCGAGAAACGGGCGTTTCACGCCGTGAGGCAGTGAGATGGAACGCGGGCGCCGATGCGCGGGACACCCGACGTGAACCCTCCAACACTGAGCAGAAGCGACGCGGTATATCTTAGCTCTGCCTCGTCGTCTCGATTTTGGCGTGTGGAGTCACGTTCGTCGCGTTCCGTCGTCATCGCGACGGCGTACGTGGGGCCGACGTGGCCGGAGGCGGGAGGACCCGCATGGTGCACGGCATGAGGACGCCGCAGTCCCCACAGAACATCCCCTCCTCGGCGACCCAGAGGTAGGCGCCGCAACGATCGCACTTCCGGGGATCGCCGGAATCGTTGCGGCAGACCATGGCTTCACCCGGAGCGAAGGGCTCGGGGGCTTAAACCGTCGCTCGGAGAAGCATGGAGTGGAGTCGGTGGTTTACCGCTCGGGAGAAAAATAGGGGGAGGGACCTTTCCCGGAGGAAGGGTCCCTTCGAAAGTAAGGGGTTCCGTTCAGGCGTTCTTCATCTTGGCGCGCGCGATGTAGCCCTTCTTGTCCAAGAAGTACATGTAGCCGGCCTGACGAACGATCTTCTCCGTTCCGACCTTCGCCTTGCGGCCGCTCTTGTTGAGCTTCGTGGGGGTCTTCCACAGGTACCCGTCCTTCCCGAGGTAGTACAGGTATCCGTTCTCTCGCTTGATCTGCTCCTTGCCGATTTTCTCCGCCATGCTACAGGCCTCACCGGCGAGAAGATTGGCCCCCCTATTTAGAGCTGTCTTCCCATTTACGGCGGTGGAGTACGAATTCCCTGACGATAAACTAGGGCCGGAAGCGACCCGATCCGGTACGGGATGCGATCCGCGGAATCGAGCGCGAAGAGCGCGAAGTCCGCGCTCCGTCCGACCGCGATCGAACCGGCCCGGTCGGCGAGGCCCGAGGCGTGCGCGGCGTTGACGGTCGCGGCGGTGATCGCCTCCCTCGGCGAGAGCCGGGCGCTGTACACGGCGTGGGCCAGCACGAGCGGCATCGCCTCGATCCAGGAGTTCGGAGAGCAGTCCGAGCCGAGCGCTACCGCGACGCCGGCGTCGACGAGCGCCCGACCGGGGCTCGCCCGACCGGCGAGGGAAGCGAATGGGGTCACGGGCAGGATCACCGCCGTCACGCCGGCCCGCGCGAGGAGCTCAAACTCTGGGCGACCGTCCTCCAATAGATGCTCCGCCGAATGGGCCTCGAGGCGGCTCGCGAGTCGCGCGCCGCCCGATAGGGCGAACTCGTCGGCGTGGATCTTGATCCCCAAGCCGAGAGCGAGGGCCGTCCGAAGGATGCGCTCGGACTGGCGAACACTGAAGAACCCCGGTTCGCAGAAGACGTCGCAGAACCGCGCGAGTCGCTCCGCGGCTACGATCGGCAGCGTCCGGCGCGTGATCTGATCCACGTAGGCATCGGCCCGCCCACGGAACTCCGGAGGGATGGCGTGCGCGCCGAGGTAGGTCGGCACCACCTCGAACCCCGTCCGCGACGCGAGGTGACGGATCAGGCGCAGCAGGCGAAGCTCGCCCGCGTGCGAGAGGGCGTAGCCACTCTTGATTTCGAACGCGGTCGTGCCGAAGAGCGCCATCCGGCGCATCCGATCCTCGGCCGAGGCGAGCAGGATCGCGGACGAGGCCCGGCGCGTAGCGCGCACGGTCGAGTAGATCCCCCCGCCTCGGCGAGCGATCTCGGCGTACGGAACACCCCGGATCTTGAGAGCCAGCTCGGGGGCCCGATCCCCGGCGTAGAGGAGGTGGGTGTGCGCGTCCACGAACCCCGGGACGACCGTGCCGTCTCGGGCGTCCAGGTGCGCCCCCCCTCGGCGGAGGCGGATCTCTCGGCGGACCGCTCGATTGCGGCCGATCCAGGCGAAGCGGCCGTCTCGGACCGCGAATGCCGCATCGTGGCGGAGTCCGAGATCCTCCATCCTCTCCCCAATGCGTGGGACCGGACCCGCGGATAGGGTCGCGAGCTCCCCGATCCCAGTGACGAGGAGATCGGCGCGGATCATGGCTGCCGGATCAAGTGATCGAGGAGATCGCGCGCCGCTTGGGACGAGGGGAAGATGACCCGGGCCTCGGTCTCGAGAGGTCCGACCTCCTTGTATCGGGAGGAGAAGTGGGTGAGGAACAGGGTCTCGACCTGTGCGTCGCTGGCGAGTTGGGCGGCTTGGCGGGCAGAGGAGTGTCCCCACTTGTTCGCCTCGGCCTCGATGTCCGAGGAGGTCGTGGCCTCGTGGATCAGAAGGGTCGCGCGGTGGGCGAGGCGTCGGATGTCCTCGCAGGGACTCGTGTCCCCCGAGTAAACGATCGAGCGGCCCGGCCGTGGCGGTCCCTGGAGGTCGGCCGCGTGGACGATTCGGTCTCCTACGTGGACCGGTTCGCCCGCTTCCAACCGAGCGAAGTCCTTTCCCTTGATCCCCATCGCCCGGGCCCGTTCTGCGTCGAACCGTCCGCGTTTGGGGCCTTCCTCGAGCCGATAGGCGATGGTCGGCACCGGGTGCTCGGCGTGCGCGGTTCGGATGCGGTATCCGTCCAGCTCCACCGTCTGGTCGGGGGCGAGAGGGTGGATCTGGATCGGGAATCGCTGGGTGTAGTAGCCGAGGTGCAGCGCCCGCTCGACCATCTCCTTCGCGTCCGGAGGGCCATAGATGTCGAGGGGCTCCGTCCGGTTGTTCAGATTCATGCTTTGAACGAGGCCGGGGAGGCCGAGGAAGTGGTCCCCATGGAAGTGGGTGATGAAGATGCGGCGCACCCGCATGAACGATGCTGTGGACTGGAAGAACTGACGCTGCGTTCCTTCCCCGCAGTCGAACAGGACGAGCTCGCGCTCCGTGTCGAGCGCGATCGCGCTCGCGGAGCGCTCTTTGGTGGGCCAAGAGCCTGCGGTGCCGAGGAAGGTCAGGCGCATCGGGAGACCTACCCACAAAGGAGTCAAAGGGCCATCGGACGGCGAGAGAGGGCAGGCGCCGGCCGACGTAAAGGTGGAAATACACTACCCGTCTCCCGCAGGCGTGGTCGACTGGGACCGGGTCGAGGAACTCAAGCAGAAAGGGTGGGACTGGAATCGGATCGCCGCCGATCCCAAGGTCTCCTTCCACCCCGATAGCTCGGTCCAACAGGCAGGACCCGCGCTCCGTCGACTGTACTACCGGCGCCAGTCCCGAGCGGGGCGAGAGGCCCCCGCGGCTCCTACGAAGAGGGCCGACCCCGGCGTGGAGCGCAAATGGTCCATCGCCCGAGCCGGGTACCTGCTGACCCCGATCTTCGGAATCTGGTTCCTCATCGCCTACGTGGCCCCCTCTCCAGTAGGACTCCTGGTATCGGCGATCCCCTGGCTCGCCCTCGCCCTCGCCATCGCGGTGATCCTGCTCGCCGTCGGGCTTCTACGCTCCAACAAGCGCTGGACGAAGGTCTTCCGCGGAACCCTCATCTGGGGGGTGGTCGGAGGGATCGCGATCGCCGGGGTGATCGGCCTCGCGGGCTCGCTGATCTACGGGTGCCCGTACCTGCCACCCTCCTCCTCCCTGACAACCCAATCCGCGAGCGGACAGCCCTCCCAGGGCGTCCCTGCCTGGCAATCCGGAGGCATGGCGCCGTGGCAGGACGGCGGCAAACCGATCGTGTACTTCTACGCCGCGACCTGGTGTCCGTACTGTTCGGCGGCGAGTTGGTCGATATGGAAGGCGCTCACGTCGTACTCCACGTCCGTGACGAACGTTCAGACGGGGTTCTCGAGCCTCACGGATACCGCCCCGGGCACGCCGGAGATCATCCTCGCGAACGCGGCCGTCGCTTCCTCTTCGATCAGCTGGAAGGTCTCAGAGGATACCTCGGGCGTGCAAGGCAACTTCCCCGGGACGGCCAACTGCTACCAGCAGGCGTACGTGAGCGCGTATTCCGGCGGCGGAATCCCGTTCATGGTGATCAACGGTCAGATCGTCCACGCCGGTCAGATCAACCCACCCGGGAACCTCGCCGCTTACAATTACGCGAGCACGAGCGGGAGCGGCGCGAACCAGGTGAAGCAGCAGGTCGCGAACGAGAGCGGTCCGGCTTGGAACCAGGTGAGCTTCCAGGCGTACTGGATCATAGCGTTCATCGCGCACGTGCTCGGGACTCCCGTCTCACAGTTATCGACCCAATACGGATGGTCCGCCGCGACGACCTCCGCCGTCCAAGCGGACGTGAACCAGATTACGTAAGGCAAGGATGCAGACCCGTACCGTCCGCACGGTCGTCTACCTCGCCGCCGGCATCGGGATGGTCATTTCGATCTTCGCGGCGGCGGAACTCCTCGACACCGCGCTCCGGTCGGTCTGCTCGTACAGCGCCTTCTTCTCCTGCTCGGCCGTCGATGCGAGCGGGAAGACGACCTTCCTCTGGATCCCGGACTACGCTTGGGGGATCGGAGGATTCATCGGCATCATGGTCGTGAACGCCCTGGCCGAGAGCCGACCGGATGACAACCTCGGGGCCTACGGGCTTCTCGCCCTCACCACCGCCGGGATCGGGCTCGCGCTCTACTTCCTCTACGTCGAACTCGCCCTGATCAATGCGTTCTGCGTGGTCTGCTTCGCGGCCTACCTCGCGGGGTTCGCCGCGTGGGCCGGAGCGATCGAACTCACTCGCCGGACACGGATCGCGAACGCTCTGGCATAGGGGTCCCCGGATCCCCGTTCCGGCCCCCGGATTTCGCTCTACCACCGGCGGGGAATCGATCCGGCGGCGGCTCGCCTTATATATCCGGCCCGGAGTGGTGCGCGGGGTCGAGTCGAATGGCGGTGGATGCGTATGCCACACTGGCGGCGGGGATCGCGATCGCAGGTGGATTGATCGGAACGGGCATGGCCCAATCCGGGATCGGCGCGGCCGGTATGGGCATCATCGCCGAAAAGCCGGAGAAGTTCGGGCAGGTCCTGTTCTTCTTCGTGATTCCCGAAACGCTGTGGATCATCGGATTCGTGCTGGGGATCATCCTGCTGCTCGGGATCCTCTAAGGGCGCCGCGGCCATGAGCCTCGAACGCCTCGTGGGAGAGATCCGCGCTCGCGCGGAACTCGAGATCACGACGGCCGATGCGCAGGCGAAGACCGAGTCCGCGCGCATCGCGAACGAGCGAGACCAACGTCTGGAAGCGATCCGCTCCGAAGCGGCGCGAGCGACCCAGATCGAGACGAGCCGGGAGCGTGCCCAGCGCCTCGCGGCCGCGAAACTGAAGGCCCGCCAGGGCCTCTACGAGGCTCGCGAGACCCGCCTCACGGACGCAATCGGAGAGACGCGGGACCTCCTGCGCGAGTACACGAAGTCCCCCGAGTACCCGAAGGTCCTCGAGCGAATGGTCGCCGCCGCACGCCAGGAGCTCGGCGCCTCCGTGCGCATCTCCGGTCGCTCGGAGGACGCGGAACGCATCCGCTCGATCGCCGGCGGATCGTTCGATCCGACTCCCCGTACGATGCTCGGAGGGCTGATCGCGGAGACCCCCGACGGGAGCCGTCGCCTCAACTTCTCCTTCGACGAGCTGCTGCGGCTGCGCGAGGACCGGGTTCGGGAACTCCTGGCGTAGGACGGACGATGGGCGCCAACCCCTACGCGAGCTCCCACGGCCGCCTGCGGGCGGACTTCACGGCCTTCCTGCCGAAGGACCTCTTCGCCCGCATGCTCGCCGCGAAGGACGTCGGCGAGATCGTCAAGATGCTCGACGGCACGGCGTACTCCTTCGATCTCAATCAGGTCCGGGCGACCCACCAGGGCATCGCGCTGATGGAGATCGCGGTGAACCGTACGTTCGTCCGACGCAACCGGCACGCCTTCGAGGCGACGCCGTTCTCCGGCCGGCCCGTCGTCGGAGCGTACCTTCGGCGGTGGGACATCGAGAACATCAGCCTCATCCTCGCCTCCAAGGCGAAGGGCCGATCCGTCGGCGACACCGAGCAGGAGCTCGTCTCGAGCCGGGACACGCCCGCGGGCCTCATCGCGGGGAAGCTCACGCTGGACGACTTCCGCAACCTGCTCGCCCAACCGAGCGTGGAGGCGATCGCGAACCAGCTCGTGAAGTTCGGCTACGGGGCCGCGCTGCTCCCGCTCGTGGAGGAGTACTCGCGCAGCCACGACATCTTCCCGCTCCTGCATGCGCTCACGGTCCAGTACTACCACGACGTCCTCGAGGCGGCCAAGTTCTTCCAGGGCGACGAGTGGGTCGTGCGCCAGTTCCTCCAGAGCGAGATCGACGTGCGCAACGCGCTCCTCCTCCTGAAGGGCAAGGACGTCGGACTCCCGCTCGACCAGGTCATGACCCGGTTCATCGACGGGGGCACGATGGCCTCCTCCGCGACCGCCGACCCGTACGGGGCCCGCAACGTCCCCGAGCTCGTCGAGCGGCTCACCGTCCGCTTCCCCACCCTCGCCGAGGGGCTACCCGAATACGCCGATCACGCGAGCCTGACGGGCTTCGAGGCGGTGCTCCAGCGAGAACGCGCGGTCGCGGAGGCGAAGAGGATGCGGACGTACCCCCTGTCGCTCGCGGGCATCTTCACCTACCTGCTGCTCTCCGAGCTCGAACGTTCGGACCTGCGCCGGATCTCCTTCGGGAAGATCTACGGAGTGGCGGTGGAACGGATCCAACCGCTGCTCGTCTCCCCGCGCCTCTAAGGCAAAGGGGCTCCCCGCTCTACGCGGGGACGGGGGGCGCGTCGGAGGATGGGATGAACGGCCCCGCGATCGGCGAGGTCCCGACCGCGCTCGCGGCTGTGGCTTCCAGGAGCGCCGCCGTGGTGTGCGTCCGCTTCCCGCCGAACGGGCGGAACGGTCGGCCGTTGCCCGTGTAGAACTTGGAGAAGTACTCCACGAAGATCAGACGCGCGCCTTGGATCCCGGGCTCGAAGACCCCGAGGATCACGTTGAACGACTGGCCGATGATGAGGACGAGCAGCCCGACCACGATGAGGAAGCTGCCGTGGTGGATGAGGTGGAAACTGATGAAATTGATGACGCTCGCGAGGATGACGCTCGCGAGCAGGATGCCCACGAGACGAGTGTAGGAGAGGATGTGGCTCACCACCTCGATGAGCCCCATGATACCCGTCTGGATCCCCTCGCCCGCCACCATCAGGACGAGGCCGCCGATGACGGCGGCGAGGTAGAGGATGAAGAGCGGGTGGGAGAACGTGTCGGTCTTGTAGATCACCGAGAGCCCGAGGAAGGCGATCCCCCAGGCGAACACGATTCCGCCGACCTTCGCGATGGTCCCGCGGATGTGGCGGTGGAAGTACTCCTTCAGGGCGCCGAAGAGGAAGCCGAGCGTCACCATCCCGAGCCCGATGAACCCCGCGACGAGGAGCAAGAGGCCCACGTTCACACCGGGCTGGATCGGTGCGACGTAGCCGAAGTACGTGTGCAGCGGCGTGAACCCGAAGAACTCGTCGAGCACGAGGCCGAGCGCGATCGCGATGGCGCACCCCGGGAGGAGCGCGTAGCCGAGCTGTTGCATCCCTTTCGGGCCCATGATCATCTTGACGAAGTTGCGGCCCTTCTTCGGCAGGTGCTGGGCGCCGGGGAACCCCCAGATCATCCAGATCGAGACCCCGAGGATGACGAGCCCGTACCCAAAGTCACCGAGCATGAAGCCGAAGAAGATCGGGAAGACGATCGCGAAGACGAACGTCGGGTCCCACTCGTCGGCCTGCGGGAGCGAGTAGAACCGGATGAAGAACTCGTAGCGCCGGATCCCCGGTGGGTTGTCCAAGAGGGTCGGCGCCTCCTCCGTAGTAGGAACTAGGTAGAAATGCGCGCGCTGATGGCTCGCGAGGTCCACGGCCGCCTCGAGGCGCCGCAGGTCACGCTGGGGGGTCCAGCCCTCGATGGCGAAGGTGACGCGGCCGGCGCCGAGCTTGGTGTAGACCTCGAAGAGCCGGTTCTGGATGGAGAGCGCTTCCTCGAGACCGGCGACCGTCGGGTACCACTTCGCCGAGATGACGGTCAGCCGCGCGTGGATATCCGCCCGGCGTTCGGCGATCGCCGCCCGGCGCGCTTCGAGGCGGGCGCGCTCTTCGACGACCGTGCCCTGGAGGTGGGGGATCGGGGAGAGCTTGACCGCGCTCGTCGTGGCGACGCGCGAGACGATCTCGGCCTGATCGCGTGGAGCGAGCAGGAGGAACCGGCCCGGGATGTCCCCGGCGAAGAACATCGCCTCGGCCTCGGGCGGGACCGCCGCCCGCAGCGCGTCGTACGTCTCGGGGTCGGTCTCCCCCAGGAAGATGAGGTAGCTCTTCGGGTCGAGGTAGGAGAGCGGAGCGTGGTAGAAGGAGAGCTTTCCGAGGAGATCGAGGGTTTCCCCGATCGAGCGGGTCTCGCTCTGGAGCTGGTCGTCCTCACGCTGGAGTGCGCCGACGGTGTCATCGACCTCGGCCGTGGGCACGTTCTTCGCGGCGGCGAGCGTGGCGTCGAGGTCCTGGAAGGTCTGGACCGCCCCGACGGGGACGGGAGGAAGCGCGCTCTTGAGTCCCCGGAAGCGAAGCGCCTCGTCCCCCACGACCCGTTGGAGCTCATTGCCACGTTCCGGGTCGAGGTACCGTAGGGTATCGGCGCTGACGGTCTCGACTTGGGTGACCCCGAGGTCGTGGAGCGTAGTGAGGACGGCCTCGCGGTCCTCCTTCAGACCGACAATGCCGATCTTCTGCATCTTGACCGGCCGAAGAATCCCCATCGAACCTCCCGCTCCGAATGCGAACCGATGCTACTTTCCGCGGAACGAGCCGAGGACCGCGTTCAGGATCTCCTCGGAGCGCTGGGCCGGACCCTTGCCCGTACCAACGCGGGCGGCCGCGGCAGCCCTCTCCCCGTCCGCCACGATCTGCGCCGCCTCGCGGTCGGCGACTTCGCGGGCGTGCTTCAGGGCGAACTCGCGGCTCTCCCCGGCGGAGGCGCGCTCGGCCTTCACGATCGCATCGGTCTCGGCGTTCAACCGGTCGAGAACGGCCTTGCGGGCGGTGGCGGCCGCGCGGACCTTGGCTTCCCACTCGAGCTCGGCCTCCTTGACCTGCTTCAAGTCGTCGAGAGAGCCCATCGTTCCATCGGGGTTCGCGTGCATGAGTTCTAGCTTCCTCCAGTGATCTTCACGAGCAGGTAGAGAAAGAGCGCGAGCGCGCCGATCTTGATCGCGGCGGAGACGAGCCACCAGCCACGGAAGCGCCACAGCGCGACCGTCGTGGCATCAGGCGCTGGCGACGACGGCACTCGCTTCCTCCCGTTCCATCTTGCGCTTGACGGCCTTGAGCATGCTGAACGAGTCGCGTTCGAGCTCGTCGAAACGGAACTTGATGTAGCGCACGGTCGCTTCGAGCCGCGGGATCAGCACGTTCTCGATCGCGCTCGCCCGGCGCTTGGTCTTCTCGATCTCGAGCAGGAGGCGCCGGAGCGCGTTCTCCTTCTCGGCGATGTCGAGCACGACCTGGTAGATCCCCTGGAAGTGGCGGATCGATTCGTGCACGGAGGTCGGGAGATCGAGGATCGTCGCCGCGGTGACGGGGACGTACTTGCCGCGATCAACCTTCGGCGTGCGCACGCCCATGACGTTGCGCGTCGAGACCTCGACCGGGGTGAGATCCGGAAGGAGCATGGAGATGTTCTCGAGGCGCGTCGGTCCCTCGCTCATCTCCGCCATGCGGATCGATTCGTAGCCGCGGGCGATCCGCTGCTGCAGATCGCCGCGGAGCTTCATCGCCTCGCGGGAGAGGCTGAAGAACTCCGCGATCAGGGCCGAGCGCTTCAGCTTGAGCAGGTTGAGACCCTTCTTCGCGAGGAGGATCCGGCGGCGCGTCTGCAATAGGACGAGCCGCGTCGGTCGGACGTTCTCGAGCACCATCTTCCCACCTCGAGCGATCCTACGCCGCCTTCTTCGGGCGGTATTTCTGGATGAACTCGGGCTTGATCCGCTTCAGTTCCGAATCGGGGAGATCTCCGAGGATCTTCCAGCCGAGATCGAGGCTCTGGTCGATCGTCCGGTCCTCGTCGGGGCGTTGGTTGACGAACTCCGACTCGAACTGGTCGGCGATCTTGAGGTAGATCCGGTCCACGGCACTGAGCGCTTCCTCTCCAACGATCGCCGAGAGTGCGCGTTGGTCCTTCCCCGTCGCGTAGGCCGCGAACAGTTGGTCGGCGACCCCACGGTGGTCCTCACGGGTGCGCTCCTTCCCGATCCCTTGGTTCATGAGACGGGAGAGCGACGGCAGCACATCGATCGGGGGGTAGACGCCGCGGCGTTGGAGTTCCCGACTGACGTAGATCTGACCTTCCGTGATGTAGCCCGTGAGGTCGGGGATCGGATGCGTCACATCGTCCGCGGGCATCGTCAGGATCGGGAGCTGCGTGATCGAACCCTTGCGGCCCTTGATCTTGCCGGCCCGCTCGTAGATCGTCGCGAGATCGGTGTACATGTACCCCGGGTATCCCCGGCGGCCCGGCACCTCTTCTCGCGCGCTCGCGATCTCACGGAGCGCTTCGCAGTAGTTCGTCATGTCGGTGAGCACGACCAGGATGTGCATGTCGCGCTCGTAGGCGAGGAACTCGGCGGTGGTGAGCGCCATGCGCGGAGTGACGACGCGCTCCATGGACGGATCGCTCGACAGGTTCAGGAACACGACGGCCCGCTCGAGCGCGCCGGTCGATTCGAACTCGCGCAGGAAGTAGTTCGCTTCCTCGCTCGTGATCCCCATCGCGGCGAAGACGATGGCGAAGCTCTCGTCGGAGCTCCGCAGTTTCGCCTGGCGCACGATCTGGGCCGCGATCTGGTTGTGCGGGAGACCGGCTCCGGAGAAGATCGGGAGCTTCTGCCCGCGCACGAGGGTGTTGTTGACGTCGATGCTCGAGATCCCCGTCTGGATGAACTCGCTCGGCTCCTCCCGCGAGTACGGGTTCATCGCATTCCCGACGATCTCGAGCCGGGTCTCGCTGACGATCTTCGGGCCGCCGTCGCGCGGCTCTCCGAGACCGTTGAAGACCCGGCCGAGCATCTCGTCCGAGACGGCGAGTCGGGCGACCTCGCCCGTGAACTTGACGCTCGTCGCTTCGATGTTCATGCCCATCGTAGGCCCGAACACCTGGACGATGGCGAGCCCCTTGCGCGAGTCGAGCACCTGGCCCTGACGGCGTTCGCCGTCGGGGAGCTGGATCTCGACGATCTCTCCGTAGGCGGCGTTGGCGACATCGCGCAGGAAGAGCAAGGGCCCCGCGACCCGTTCGACCGTGCGGTACTCGATCGGGACCCCGCTCCCCGGTGCGGCCTTTCCTTGCGCCATCTAGGCCCCTCCCGCACTCGCGACGAGGCCCTGGACCGTCTCGGTCATCTCCGTGTCGAGCGCCTCGAACTGGGTTGCGGCCTCCGCCTCGGGGATCCACTTCATCCGGGAGAGCTTGGTCCTCAGCGGCAGACCCTGGAGCTGGGCGACCGTGACCCCGCGGGTGATCGCGTCCTGCTCGCGGTCCGCGAAACCGAGGATCGCGCGGAGCATGCGATACTGCTTGTTGATGGAGGTGTACGTGTCGACGTCGTCGAAGGCGCTCTGCTGCAGGTAATCCTCGCGTAGCATCCGCGCGATATCGAGGATGCCCTTCTCCCGCTCGGGCAGCGCGTCGACTCCGACCAGCTGCACGATTTCCTGGAGTTCGGACTCCTTCTGGAGCAGGGCGAGGGCGCGCTGACGCAGTCCGGCGAATTCCGGGGAGAGGTTGGCCTGGTACCACGGTTCTAGGTCGCCGACGTAGAGCGAGTAGCTCTGCAGCCAGTTGATCGACGGGAAGTGCCGGCGCGACGCTAGAGAGGCGTCGAGCGCCCAGAACACCCGCGTGACGCGCAACGTGTTCTGACTGACGGGTTCGGAGAAGTCCCCTCCGGGAGGCGACACCGCTCCGACGACGGTGACCGAGCCGGTTCGGCTCTCCGGAGAGAGCGTGACGACGCGGCCCGCGCGCTCGTAGAACTCAGCGATCCGTCGACCGAGGTACGCCGGATAACCCTCCTCACCGGGCATCTCTTCGAGACGGCCGGAGATCTCACGCATGGCCTCCGCCCACCGGCTCGTCGAGTCGGCCATGAGCGCGACATCGTAGCCCATGTCCCGGTAGTACTCGGCGATCGTGATCCCCGTGTACACGCTCGCTTCACGAGCGGCGACGGGCATGTTGGAGGTGTTGGCGATGAGGATCGTCCGCTCCATGAGCGGGCGCTTCGACTTCGGGTCGATGAGGTTCGGGAAGGTGGCGAGCACCTCCGTCATCTCGTTGCCGCGCTCCCCGCATCCGACGTAGACGACGATGTCCGAGTCCGCCCATCGGGCGAGCTGCTGCTGGATGACCGTCTTGCCCGAACCGAACGGGCCGGGAACGCAGGCGCTACCTCCCTTCGCCACAGGGAAGAACGTATCGACGACCCGCTGGCCCGTCACGAGCGGGATCGAGGGTGGGAGCTTGCGCGCGACGGGCCGCGGGATCCGCACGACCCAGCGCTGGGTGAGGCCGAGAGGCTGGCGGCCGCTCGCGGTCTCCAGCTCCCCGATCTTCTCCCGGATCGTGTAGCTCCCGCTCGCGAGCGAGACGATCTTGCCCTTCCAACCGGGAGGGACCATGATCTTGTGTAGGATGAGCGGGGTCTCCTGGACGGTGCCCAGCACCTCGCCCGGTCCGACCTCAGCCCCGACCTTCGCGATCGCCGTGAAGGCCCACTTCTTGGTCTCGTCGAGCGGAGGCGCGACGAACCCTCGCGTGATGAAATCTCCGAGGTTCTTCTGGAGGACCTCGAGCGGGCGCTGAACGCCATCGTAGATGGACTGCAAGAGCCCGGGGCCGAGCTCGACCGAGAGCGCTTGGCCCGTGTTCTCGACGGGATCGCCCGGCCGCACGCCGGTCGTATCCTCGTACACCTGGACCGTGGCGGTCCCGCCGACGAGACGGATGATCTCCCCCACCAGACCGAGCGTTCCGACGCGGACGACATCGAACATCTTCGCGCCCGCGAGCTCTTCGGCGATGACGACCGGCCCGGATACACGTGCTACGACTCCCATCGATGCCTCCCAACCTTCGTTACGTTGGAACGGAAAGTGAAACGCCCAGGACGCGCTTCGCGAGCGCGTCGATCCCCTCGACGTCGTACGCTCCGCTGGGCGTTGGCACGAAGACGACGAGCGGACGGAGCGAGGCGTCGGCGTGGGCGCGCTGGGCTTCCGTGAGCTGGAGGCGGATCGACTGGCTCGCGATGACGAGCCCGAACTCTCCGCTCCCCATCACGTGCTGGAACTCCTTTGCGGCGGTCGCTTCGGTGACCTCGATCACGTCTTTGAGACCGACCAGGCGGAATCCGATAGCGAGCTCACGCTCGCCCAAGACGACGGTGCGCGCGCTTTCCTTCGTCGTTTCGGGCACAGCGCCTCGTTCTGGGAAGAGCCTATTTAACGCCTGCTCCGGCCGGTGAGCCGAAGGGTCCGGAAGGAGGGCTCGAACGCCGATGCGAACACGAGCCGGGGCGGCTCACTTGTAGATCGAGTTGTGTACGTGGCCCTCGTCGTCGGTGATGATGATGCACTCGCCCTCGCACTCGAACAGGCACGCTTCGCAGACGATGCACTCCGGACCGTTCACGGCGACCGATTTTTCGCCCCGGTACTGGAACTTGGCCCCGATCGCGGCGTCATCGACCACGTCGGGGAACTGGTCCCGCGGTTTGAGCTCGAAGACGTTGACCGGGCAGACATCCCGGCAGTGCGCGCACCCCGTACACTTCTCGAGCTGGATCTCGACCTGAACCATTCCGGCGGCCTCGAGTCGAAACCACTAGGAGTGCGTATTTACGGTTTGGCCTGCTTTGCAGGTACCGGTCGAGGTTCCGATGCCCGGGATGGCCCTCGAGCCGGGCTGAACGGACTTAAGTCCGTACGACCTCCAGCCGTGAATGATGTCGGAGGGATCCGCTGCTCGCGTGGATTCGGGCATCCCCTCCCTCACCTGGACCACGATCCACCGAACGCTCGTCATTGGGCGACTGTACCTCGCTATCGGAACCGGGGTCTCTCTCCTGCTCACCTTGATCCTCGTGTTCGGGGCGCACTCCTCGACCGCGTTCGTACAGACCTTCCCCTTGGAGGTCCCGCTCTTCGCCGTCCTCGGCTCGATTGGGGGGCTGATGACGTTCACCAGCGATCGAACGAAGGGGGTATTCGAGTATCTCATCGCCTACGGCATCCGTCCTCGGACGCTCTTCATCAATGG
This sequence comes from Thermoplasmata archaeon, assembly GCA_035532555.1. Lineage (NCBI taxonomy): Archaea > Methanobacteriati > Thermoplasmatota > Thermoplasmata > Thermoplasmata archaeon. Next base: position 94,341 of record DATKQS010000020.1, read on the forward strand.
CTTGCTCTCCGCCGCCGCTCTCACGGGCCTCATCCTCGGGTTCGCACTCATGGTCGGGTTGGGGCTTGCGGCGGCAGAGGGTGTACTCCTAACTCCGGATCTGTGGAAGTCCATCGTCCTCTACACAATCCCAATGAGCTTCGCGGGGGCGCTCTTCACGGCGACCGTGGGCATGATCTGGTCGTCCCTCTCGTCTCCCCGGACGGGAATCAACAGCCCCGTCGGTATCGCGCCGATGGTCGGGATCGCTCCCACGCTCCTAGTCCTGATCGTCGCCGAGACGGGTCCTTCCTCCCAGTTCTACTATGTCACGGTGGGCGCCGCCGCCGTGATCATCGTGGGGGTCGTGATCCTTCTGGGGCTCTCCGGTCGGCTCATGGGCCGGGAGCGGTTCGTCTCCCCGCTCTGAGCAGAGGATTCTGATGTCGAGCACTCCTCTCCCGGCCCTCGCACGGAACGCCCCGAACGGCGGACATCGAATCGAGTTGCGAGGGGTCAGCTCCGGCTACCATGGCAAACGGATCCTCGAGGAGATCTCCTTCACCATCGAGGAACCCGCCGTCTACGTGGTGCTCGGACCGAACGGGGCCGGCAAGACCACCTTGTTCCGGACCATCGCCGGGATCCTCAACCCGTACTCTGGTTCCGTGGAGATCGATGGGGTAGACATCAATCGGCACGAAGCGCGGACCCGGCTCCAGTACCTTTCCCACATCGACGGCATACCGGACGCCCTTCGGGTGGAGGACGCGCTGAGGTTCTATGCGACGGTCGAAGGGGCGACGGCGGAGGACATCGAGGCGGTGATCGGCAAGCTCGGGATCCAGGAGCTGCGGAAGCGCTTCTTCTCGGAGCTGAGCCAAGGGCAGAAGAAACGGGTCTCTATCGCCCGCGTCTTCCTCCAGGAACGGAACATCTACCTGCTCGACGAGCCAACGGCCAACCTCGATCCGAAGCTCGCCCGCGAGGTCCGGGACCTCGTGCTCGGACTGAGCAAGGACGACCTCGTGCTCTACTCCTCCCACAATCTGTTCGAAGCGAAGGAGATCGGGAAGTACGTCCTCGCCCTTCGAGCCGGAAGGATCGGCTACTTCGGCCCACTGAGCGAGCTTCGACCGGCGAAGTACATCATTGGGGTCCGCGCGGAAGGGACCGAGGGCGTCCTCGCGTCCTCCTCGAAGAAGGGCGATTACTACCTCCAGGAGCTCGCCGGTCCGGAGGAGGTGCCGAAGCTCATCGCGGAGCTCATGGCGAAGGGCGTCCAGATCCGCGAGGTCAAGGAGATGGAGAATCCTCTCGAAGACCTGTTCACCTAGCTCCGGGAGGGCGATACCCACCGGTGCGCGCGATTCGGCGAAGGGAGCGCGGCCTTAACGGGCCGCGTCGCCTCTACGGGGCACGGAGGCGCGATGGGAGCAATCGTCCTCGGCACCAGCGGCTGGGACTACCCGGAGTGGGTCGGCCGGGTCTACCCCAAGCACCGCATTCCGGACCGGCTCGCCTACTACGCTCGCCTCTTCCCCGTTGTCGAAGTGAACTCGACGTTCTACCGCCTCCCTCCACCCGGGGTGGCCGCGTCCTGGGTACGACGTACGCCGTCAAAGTTCCGCTTCGCGGCGAAGTTTCCGCAGACGATCACCCACGAGCAGCGTCTCGTGGGCACCGAAGAAGAGATGCATCGGTTCCTGGCGGTGCTCAAGCCGATCCGCGACGCAGGGAAGTTCGCAGCGGCGCTCCTGCAACTTCCGCCCTCGCTCGCCTTCGATCCCGGGATCGTCCGCACGTTCTACGAGAGCCTGCCGCGCGATCTGCCCGTGGCCGTGGAGTTCCGCGAGCCGTCCTGGCTCGCTCCGGAATCGTTCGAGCTGCTGCGGGAGTTCGGGTTCGCCTACGTGGTCGTCGACGAACCCCACCTACCGGTTCGGCTCGAGGTGACCGCCCCGTTCTCCTACGTCCGATGGCACGGACGCGGCGCGAAGCTCTGGTACGACTACACGTACTCCGCGGAGGAGATCGATGCCTGGGTGCCCCGGGTGCGCGCGCTCGCCGAGAAGACCGACACGATCTACGGGTTCTTCAACAACCACTTCCGCGGCGACGCCGCCGCGAACTGCCAGACGCTCGCCGAGCACCTCGGGCTACCACCGCCCCCCGGGGCCTCCCGGCTCGACGTCTGAGCTCGTCCGGGAAGAAATCGGCGTGCGAAACGCTCCCCAGCCGGACCGTTTCAACCGCTCCCCTCCGGCCGCTTTAGACCCGCTCCGCCCGTCGAACCGTTTGCCATGACGACCGTGTCCCTCGGGACTGCTCCCGAGATGGTGTTCCCGGAACCGATCGATCCCGGTCCCTTCTCCCCACCGAGCCCACCACAGCCGTTCCCCCACGCCGAACGGATCCAACGTCACCTCTCGCGGCCGACCCGACGCCTGCATCGCCGCGCGATGACGCTCCCTCCCACTCCGAACCTCTTCCCCTGGCTCGCCCAGCGATTCTCCCCGGGGGAAGCGACCGTGTGGGTCGGTCCGCCCTCGGCGATCGAGCCGATGCTCGAACTCCTGTACGCCGGCAGCGCTGTCGTGCGCGGTCGGATCTCGCTGATCGAAGGATCGAACCGGTTCCATCCGTTCCGGATAGGAGAGTTGGGCCGCAGCCTCGGGGTGGACGCCACCTCCACGCTCGAGCGGATTCGCATCGCGCGCTCGTTCACGGCCCACCAAACGGTCGCGCTCGTGGACGGGTGGTCGGCGGAAGCGCGCCACCGTCTCCCGACCCTGTTGGTCGGGCACGGCCTCGCCTCGGGCCCGCTCGATGACCCCGAGGTCCCTGCCGACGAACGCACGGCGCTCGTCTCCCACATGGCCCGCAGTCTCTCGACGCTGCTTCGCAAGGTGCCGATCCCGCTCCTCTTGACGATGGAAGGCGGTCTCGATCGGTTCCCGGGCCTCGTCGAGGAAGGTCCCCGGCTCTACGACTACCTCTCGATCCAGCACCGGCCGAACGGACTCACGTTGCGCGCGCTGCGGGACGACGCTCGGTTCGAGCTCGTGCAACGTCCCTCGGGCCAGCGCGGGCTCGACGAGTTCTCCGAGACGAACGAACGGGAGGTGATGCGATGGGACGCACCGCGCCGACGTACCGCCAGGCGCTCGAAGAGCGGATGAAACGCTGGGAGGCGTTCGGCCGTCTGCTCACGACCCCGGAGGAGCGGGCCGCATTCGAAACGCTCCGCACCGGCGCCCGTCGCTACGTCGCTCAGGCGACGAACGTCGGGAGTCCCGACCTCCTCGAATCGATCCTGCTCTCTGTCCTCCTCGACATGGCACGACGGATGCCGCCGATCGCTCCTCCCGCGGCCGATCCCGACGGATCGTGAGCGTCGAGGCCGACGCCTGGCTGCTCGACATCACCGAGCACCCGGACGGGCGCTCGGTCGACCTTTGGACGAAGGATCGGCACACGGCCCGGGTCTCCCGGCGCTCGGAACCGTTCCGCCCGCCGTTCTACGTTCTCGGATCCCGGAGCGACCTCGTGGATCTGGAGCGCCAGCTATCGTCCCACCCGGAGGTCGACTCCGTCGCCTCCAGCCATCAGCGCCCGTCCCTCTTCGAGGAGCGACGACGACGCATGCTCTCGGTGGTTCCGGCCCGGAACCCGCTCCGAAGACGGCTCGCCCGCACGATCGATGCGATCGGGGAGTTCCACCGCTTCACGCTGTACGACGTCGACCTGACCCCGCCGCAGCTCTACCACCTCGCGCACGATCTCTATCCGTTCGCGCCCGTGCGCGCGGGATCCGGTCCGCTCGTCGCGATCGAACCGCCCGAGGTGCTCGAGTACGACGCACCACCGATGCGAATCGTCCCGCTCGAGATCCGCTTCGACGGAACGCCTCGACGGCAGCGGATCCCATCGACCGAGGCTCGCATCCGCTCGGTCCGGATCGGGGAGACGATCCTCGAAGGACCCGAGCCGGACCTGTTGCGTGCGCTCGCCGCCGAGGTCGCCCGGGTCGATCCGGACGTGATCCGGACGGACGGCGGGGACTCGCTCGACCTGCCGTGGATCTACCGTCGAGCGGAAGCGGCGGGGCTCTCGGCGTCCGAGATCGCTCTCGGCCGGATCCCGGTCCCGTTCCGCCCGGAGCGCGGAGGCCGATCGTACATGACCTACGGCCGAGTCGTTCACCAGGCCGCGTCGTTCAACCTGCCCGGGCGCTTTCACATCGACCGGGAGAACTCCTTCCTGTTCGGGGACACCGATCTCGACGGGCTCATCGACGCGGCCCGGCTCTCCCGCCTCTCCCTGCAGACGATCATCCGCCAATCCCCGGGCACCTGCTTCACCGCGATGGAGATCGCGCAGGCGCTCCAGCTCGGGGTGCGCGTGCCGTGGAAGAAGAACCGCCCCGAGCGGTTCCGCTCCGGCGCCCACCTCGTCCTCGCCGACCGCGGGGGCGCGATCCTGCAACCTCCCGTCGGAGTGCACGATCGCGTGGAGGAGTTCGATTTCGTGAGTTTGTTCCCGCAGATCATGATCACGAAGAACCTCTCGGCCGAGACGCTCGATTGCCGGTGCTGTCCCGAGAGCCCACGGATCGCTCCGGGGCTCGGGTACCGATCGTGCACCCGTCGAGTGGGGTTGATCCCGCGCACGCTCCACCCGCTCGTCCGTCGTCGGCTCGCGTACAAGGCGGCGATGCGCCGCCCCGGGATCCCGGCGAGCGAACGCGTCCGGCTCGCGCGGCGCGTGAAGATGCTGAAGTGGATCCTCGTAACGGCGTTCGGCTACCAAGGGTACCGCAACGCGCGGTTCGGTCGGATCGAATGCCACGAAGCGATCAACGCCTATGCGCGCGAGGTGATGGCCGATCTCTCCCGCGCTGGGGAGGAGATCGGGTACCGAACGCTCCACGGGATCGTCGATTCGCTCTGGGTCCAACCCCGGAGGGGAGAGACGGAGCCCGATCCCGAGGCGTTCGCCGAGCGGATGAGCGAGCGCCTCGAGCTTCCGCTCGGCTACGAGGGAAGGTACCGATGGATCGTCTTCCTTCCCGCCACGACCCACGGCTTCGGCGTTCCGAACCGGTACTACGGCCGGTACGTCTCGGGCGAGTTCAAGCTGCGCGGAATCGGCGGGCGACGTCACGACACGACCATGCTCGTGCGCCGGTTCGAGACCGAGGCGCTCCAGATGCTGGGGGAAGCCTCGGATGCGCCGGGGGTCCGCGCGCGGGTGCCGCGGGCGCTCGCCCGCGCCGACCGATTCGCGACCCGGCTCCGGGAGGGCGCCTGGCCGCTCGAAGAATTGCTCATCACGCACCACATCGGGACCGCGCTCGAGGCTCACCGTTCGTTCCGGGACGAAACGAGCGCGCTTCGCCAGCTCGCCGCGCTCGGGCTCGCGCGGGTTCCGGGGGAATCGGTCCGCTACGTCATCCTCGACCGGAGCTCGCGCTCCTGGCGCAATCGCGCCCGCGTCGCCGAGACGATGACGGGGGAGGAGCGGTACGACGTCGGCGCCTACCTCGAGATCCTCGCCCGCGGGGTGGAGACGCTGCTGGCTCCGTTTGGGATCGACCGGGCCGCGCTCCGCGTCCGCTGGGGGATCCCCACGGAACGCGAACGCTCCCCGTACGCCTCCGGATCGGACCCCGACCAGCAGCTCCTCGCCTCGGAGGGGGGCTCGCCGACCTTTTAGGGCGGCGTGACGCTGTTTCCCTTCGTGGCACCGGCACTGCGTCGGGTCCGCTCCGAAGCCCGGGCCCCCCGAGGCACCGAGGTGCGGGAACCCGAAGACGATCTGACCCCGATGGTCGCGGGACTGAGCGACCCGGATCCCACCGTGCGCCGAGCGATGGCCAAGGCGCTGGGAGAAGGGCGCGACCCGCGTGCCGTGAGCGCGCTCGAGGCCTCGCTCGGAGACCCATCCCCCGCCGTGCGGGCGAGTGCGGCCGAGTCCCTCGGAGCGATCGGCCGGAGCGAGAGCTACGCGCCGCTCGATCGGACCTTGGAGGACCCCGATCCCCGAGTCCGCGAGCAGGCGGCGCGCGCCCTGCGATTGATCGCCGACCCGCGTTCGACCCCCGCGCTCGCGGGGCACATGAAGGATCCGGCCCCGGAGGTGCGCTGGGCGGTCGCCATCGCGCTCGGACGGATGCGCACTCCTCTCGCCCGCGATACCCTCCTCGGCGCGATCGACGACGCGAGCGACCGGGTCCGCCGCGAGGTGGTGCTGGCCCTCGCGCTCACCGAAGACCCGAGGGTGGTCGAGAAGGTCCGGCCGTTGCTGCGCGATCCCGCCCGGCGCGTACGGACCGCGGCCGCCGTGGTGGTGGGTCGCTACCGCGACCTCGAGAGCGTCCCGCTCCTCCTCGAGCGCATGCGCGGGCCCGATCCGTGGGAACGCCCCGCGGTCCTGGTCGCGCTCGGCAAGATCGGGGACCCGCGCGGCGTGCCCGCGATGGTCGAGGCCGCCCGCGACCCGGCCCATTACGTGCGCGTCTGCGCGATCCACGCGCTCGGCGAGATGCGTAGCGAGCGGGCCCGGGAGGTCGCTCTCGCGCACGTCACCGACCCCTCCTGGGCCGTGCGGGGAGCCGCGGCCGTGTGTCTCGGCTCGGTCGGCACGCCCGCCGATCTGCCGATCCTCCTCGGCATGCTCGAGGACGCCAACCCCTGGCCCCGGAGCGGGACGATCTACGCGATCGGCCGGCTCGAACTGGTCGAGGCGGTCCCGCGCGTGCGCGAAGAACTGCATCACCCCAACGCCGATGTGCGCCTCGCGGCGGTCTGGACCCTCGGACGTCTGCGCGATGACGGCGCCCGTGCGGAGCTCGTCCGCATGCTCCACGCCGAGCCCGCGGCACCGGAGCCACCCGCGGTCTTCGCCGCCGGCGAGACGATCCGCATCTCCTCCGATGCCGAGACCCGCATCTTCGACACGGTGGTCGAGGCGCTCGGCCGACTGCGGCGCGCCGACGACGACCCGTTCGTGGAGCAGGCGCTCAGCGACGCTCGCTCGCAGCTCTCTGAGGAGGAGCTCGATCGGATGGCGCGACTGCCGCTGCTCGGGGGCGACGCCACCAGCACGACCCTGACGCTCCGGATCCTGTTCGAGACCGCGCTCCCGATGGACGGTACGGACGACGAGGCCTGATGCTCTCGGAGTTCCGGCCGGCCGACGCACCTCGGCTCTTCGAGCTCCTGCAGGAGAACTTCCCCGAAGAGGAAGCCCTGTACGGCATGCGCCCCGCGGCGTTCGCGAAGGTCGTCCGGCGCATCTATCGCTGGGACGTGCGGCTCGTCCTGGGCTTCCTCCGCCGGATTGGCCGGCCCACGTTCCGCTTCTTCACGATCGAGGTGGGTTCCACGATCGTGGCTTCGACGATCCTGTCCTTCGGTCGCAACACCGGGTACATCAGCATGGTGATGGTCGATCCCGCGTACCGTCGCCGCGGGTACGCGCGCCAGCTCCTGCACGCCTCCGCCGACGCCGCTCGGCGCGCAGGCCGACCCTACGTCGCGCTCGACGTCCTGGAGAAGAACGCTACCGCGCGCGAGCTGTACGATAGCGAGGGGTACCTCCCGCTGCGTCCCGCGGCGGTCCTCGTGTGGACTCCCGAGACGGATCGTCGGGACCGGCCCACGCGCGCCGACCCCGGCATCCGCTCGTTCCAAAAGTCCGATGCGGCGGCGCTCGTCGCGATCATGGAGCAAGCGACGCCGCCCGAGGTCGCCGAAGTGCTGCCCGTGAGCCCGCGGGCCCTGAACCCTTCCGGTCAGCTCGACGCCATCCTGGCGTCGAAGACGATGGTCTGGGTGCTCGACGAGGGCTCGGGACCCGTCGCGCATGTCTTTGCCACGGTGTCGGACGTGATGGACTCCAGTCACCTGTCCGGGCCGGTCGTGTCCGAAGGAGCGGACATGAACCGGGTGTCCAACCTGATCTCGACCGCGCTCGATTGGCTGACGGCCGAAGGAGCGACGCGGGTCGTCTCGCAGCTCCCTCTCGCCAATCGGGCCGGCCTCGCCGCGCTGGAAGGAGGCGGATTCCGAGTTGCGCACGAACTCCGCACGCTCTACCGGCCGTCTACGATAGGCGCGCCGTGACCCTGGTCGACGTCTACCTCTTCCCCGCCGTGGTCGGTGGTGGCCTCGGCGATATCGAGGAAGTCCTCGCTTGCGGACGGCACCTCGCAGCGGCGGGATTCCCCCTCACGCTCTATCGACGGCGCGGCCGTCCTTTGCCCCGGTCTGTGGAGGGCCCGTTCGACTGGCCCACCCACGCGCGCCGATCGAAGATCCTCGAACGGGGACGGGCGCCGACCGCGGTGACGGTGAGCCCGTGCTGGGGCGTCAGCGCGGCTCCTTCGCGCCCCGAACCGTTCGGACGCGGGGGGACCTGGGAGGAAGAGTGCTCGGACATCGAGCGGGCGTACGGGCCGGAGCAGACCCTCCACATCAGCTTCGAAGAGTTCGCACGCACGCTGACGAGCCGGGAGGAGACCATCGAGCGGTACCGGGAAGGAGGCGTCCCGTCCCGGAAGATCCGCCTGCGGAGCCGAACGGCGGAGTTCGCCCGAGAGGTCGAGCAGTTCCACGACGCGCTCGTGCGCTTTCGCGCCTTCGATCGACCGAACATCCTCCACCTGTACTCCACCTTCCGCCCGCGGCGAGGCTTCGTCCGCGAGTTTCCCGAGGCCGTGCAGTGCGGGCCGCTCCGCTCGGGTCGACGACGACCCCGGCATCGCGCGTCCGGAGGCTCACGTCGCGGGGCCTGGGTCTGGTACGCGAGCCCCGCGAGCTCCCACCGACTGATCGAACCGATCCTCTCGGGCCTCGCGGCCCGCACGCCGGCGAGCGCGATTTCCATCCACACGCCGCGGCCGATGCCCGGGACGGTCGATCGTTCGGCTCGAGGCGTCGTTCGCACCGTTCTCGGGCTGGAGCCTCGCGGGAACTGGCAGGACGAGTTCGATCGAGCTCGAGTGCGCATCGTGACGGGGAGCCGGACGTTGCTCGAAGCGCTCGAGCTCGGAGGTCCCTTCCTGTACTTCAACGGCCTCATCGGAGATCGGAGACCGCACCGACACCGACCCGAGAAGATTCTCGCACTGCTCGATCTCGGTCGGCGAGCAAGGCTCGACCCGGGCCTCCTCCGGGACCTCGATGATTTCTCCCGGGGGCGCCGCGTTCGCGAGATCGTGATGCACGCCGATCAGCGCCTAGGCGGGTGGAGGCACTTTCCCGTATTTCGCCCGGGGATCTCCGGGTTCCCGCCGGGATACGAAAACGCCGGCACGCTCGTGACCTCCGTGGTCCGGTCTCTCGCCGGGCGTCCCGGAGGGGTCGTCGACCTCGTCCGCGAGGTCCGGTCCGGCAAGTTCCGGTGGTCGAGGGTACGAACCTCGGCGGGATGAACGCCGGATCCGCTGACTCGTTGCCGCTCGGCAACGGGTCGCCGCGTGACCGATTCCACCATCCCTCCTCCATCCCCCGAGGTCGGGTATGTCCCGGAGCCGATTTTCGAGAAGCCGCCGATTCTGACGCGGGTGCTCGAAACCGCGGAGGACAAGATCCGCGAGCCCCTCGCGCGTCGGAAGTTCTTCCAGCGGCTCTTCCTGCTCGATCGCGACTGGATGACCCGCATCACGATGTTGATGCTGATCGGCGCGATGGTCTGGGGGGTCATCGGCGGCCTCGACGCCTACGGCTTCCAGAGCCAAGCGTACGACTACGCGACCTCGGGCACGATCACCCTGACGAACCAGGAGATCTACTCCTCGATCACGCTCCACGGTCTCCGGATGCTCTTCGGTTTCGCCCAGCAGCTGGAGATGGCGCTCTTCGGCCTCCTCGCGATCAACGCGATGGGCGTCAAGCCCCGCCACAAGTGGGCGCTGTACACCTCGGTAGGGCTGATCAACGCCTCGATCATGCTGCTCGAGGGTCCGTTCTACATCTGGCCCGCGTTCAACGACAACTACTTCCCGTCGCTCGGCTGGACGTTCTCCTCCCCCCTCGGCATCCAGGGCCAGAGCGCCTACGCCATCGGCCCTCTGTGGTTCCTGGGCTGGTACGCGCTCACGGCCGCGGTCCTGATCTGGGCCGGGTGGATGCTCGTCCACTTCCGCGACTGGCTCCGTTCGCGGCCGGCGGGCGCGGCCGGGCGCCTACCGGTCTCGCTCCTGTTCGTGTTCGCGACCGTGATCCTGATCCCGATCACCTACGGCCCGCTCCTCGTCTCGACCACGTGGGACATCGGGACGTACTACCTCGGCTGGGGGCTCAACCCGCTCGTCAACCAGGTCATCTTCTGGATGTTCGGCCACGGGATCGTCTACGTCCTCTTCCTGATCCCGGTCGCCGCGCTCTACCTGCTCATCCCCATCCTGTCGAAACGACCGATCTACAGCTACCGGTTCGCGATCCTCGCGGCGGTCCTGTTCATCATCCTGACGCCGCTCCTGGGCATCCATCACCTGTTCCTGACGGCGCTCCCGACCTGGGCGACGTACACGACCATGGTGATCTCCTTCTTGATCATCATTCCGAGCGCGGTCACGTTCTTCTCGCTGTGGATGACCATGAAAGGCGTCCGACGCTCGCAGTGGGAATGGAACATCGTCGCGCTGTTCGCGCTCCTTGCGTTCGCCGGCTCGATCGCGGGCGGACTCTCCGGACCCGATGTCGCAACCATCGGAGCGAACGTCGATCTACACAACAGTCTCTTCGTGCTCAGCCACTTCCACACGATCACGATCTTGGCGATCCTGACCGGCGCCTACGCGGTCCTCTATGCGGTGTTTCCGCTCCTGTGCGGACGGCTCTGGTTCTCTACGTGGCTCGCCCGGATCCACTTCCTCACCACCGCGATCGGCGGGATTATCATCGTCGTCTGCTTCGAGGGTCTCGGCACGCTCGGCATCCTGCGCCGGCAGATCCTGTTCCCGAACGTTCCGGCGGTCGACCTGTACAACGTCATTCTCTTCGCCGGGATCATCGTCATCCTCGTCGGCCAGTTGTTCTTCGTCCTCAACGGCTTCCTGACCGCGTATCGCGGTCGACCGATCGTGACCTCGGGTCTCTCCTTCGATGAGGCGATCCGGACGGCGGCCCGCTCGACCTACGTCGGATCGACGGTACCGGTCCAGGACGTCCCCGTCCAGCGGAAAGCGACGCGCGCGCGCCGCGAGCACGTCGAGAAGCTCTGGGTGGGCAGCGTGATCGTGCTCATCGTCGTGGTGCTCGCCGCGGCGACGCCGCAGGCACTCTCCGTCACCAACGGCATCACCTCGGCGACGAATGCGCCGGCAGGATCGGAGTACGTCACGCTCTCCGGACAGCAGTACTACTGGACCGTCAACGAGACCGGCCCCATCCGGGGAACGTTCGACAACGCGATCGTGGCCTACGCCGGCCAATGGATCAGTGTCAATGCGACCGCGACCGGCGCGACCCAATCGCTGTACATTCCCTTCCGTTCGCTACCGATGGTCAACGTCCAAGTGGTACCGGGATCGGATTCCTACGCGCTCTTCCAGGCACCCTCGACCCCGGGAGTCTACGGCGCGCCCGATGGGGAGTTCGACGGACCATGGTTCGGCCAGGACGCGGCCGCGCTGATCGTACTGCCGACCGCGGGCGCTTCCGATCTCTCCGCCTTCCAGTCCGGCGGAGGCGCGGGGGACATCTACAACCCCCCGGTCCTCACGGCGGCGAGCGCGAACCTGGTCGGGGACTCCGAAGGGCTGTTCAACCACTCGATTCCCGGACCGACCCTCTACGCGGGCGCCGGCGTCGTCTCGTTCCGCTGGGAGGTTCCGCTCTCGAGCATCGGGACGAACAACTACCTCGTGAACGTGACCTCCAACGACAAGAACGCCCAGCAGCAGTACGTCATCGATCACAACTACACCCTGCCGTATCCGGTCGGGATCTACGAGATCACGGCGACCCACGGTCTCCGGCTCGTGACCGCTCCGCAATCGCTGCGGATCAACCGGGTCATCACCGAGAGCGTGCCGCTCGCGAGCGGGGTCTACCTCTACGGTCTCGTCTCGCCCGTCTCGTACTCCTACAATCCGGACGGGCAATCGAACGGCTCGACTGGGTCCCAGCTCGGAGAGGTGATGGGTCTGTGGGGGGTCCTGTGGGTGGGTCCATGAGCGAGCCCGTGCCACAGCCGAGCGAACCGGACGAGGAGCCGGCGGACTCCTGGCTCGGGCCGTTCGCGATCTTCGGCTACGCCGTGGCGATCGCCGGAGGGTGGGCGGTCTACGAGATGCTCGCGTACGCCGATCTTCCCACGTTCACCGTGGCGATGCTGCCGACGGTGACGGGAATCGCGATCGCGCTCGCCGTGTTCTTCTGGATCGGGTCCCGAGCGCCGTCGAACGAGTGAGAGCGGAGTCGCGCATGGGCCGGAGCGCGGTCACCGCACGCATCGGACGCGCGTTCTTCGATCGACCTACGCGGCGGGTCGCCCGCGAACTGCTCGGGACCACGTGCTGGGTCCGCGGAGGAGCCGGAGTGCGTTCCGTGCGCATCGTGGAGACCGAAGCCTATGTGCAAGACGATCCGGCCAACCACGCCTACCGCGGTCCGACCCGACGCAACCGGTCGATGTTCGAGCGTCCGGGAACCCTGTACGTCTACCGCATCCACCAGGTCGTCTGCGCGAACGTCGTGACCCGCCCCGGGGAGGCCGTGCTCCTCCGGGGTGGCGCACCGCTCGGCGGACTGGAAGGGTCGGGCTCCGGTCCCGGGCGGTTGTGCCGCCTGCTCGGCGTGAACATCCACGATGATGGCACCGATACCGTCCGAGGCTCTCGGATCGGGTTCGCGTCTCGCCCGGACCGGGTGGGCCGGATTCGAATCGGCCCGCGCGTGGGCGTGAGTCGCGCGACCGAGCGACGGCTGCGCTACTTCGTGGACGGCGATCGGGCGGTCTCCCGTCCGAGGCGGCCGAGAGCCCTTACTTGAGCTTGGCCCAGTCGTAGTGACGGCGTCGGGCGGTCGCGCCGAACCCGCACGAGGAGCAGACGGCCTTCTGACGGTGGTAGGAGTGGCGGCCACAGCGGCGGCAGATGACGTGGACGATCTTTCCTCCGCGGCGCGCCGGTGTTCCTTTTCCCATGGTCCTCTCCGATCCGTTACGGCGAGATGTACACGATCGAGTCGCCTCGCAGGAGGGTCAGGCCGCTGTGCGGGGTGACCTCCTCCGCCACGACCTCCTCCGCCGAACTGAGCACGAGGTTCAGATGCTGGTCGTAGGCGTCCAGGACGCCCCGGAAGGAGCGGCCTCCCTTCATCTCGACCAGGACCCGCTTGTGCAGGCTTTCGTGGAGCGCTTCGAGCGGCTTCATCTCAGAGCGGCGCCGAGGTCGGAGACCCCACATAACAGTTGCCCCGACGCGGCGCCGCCGTCGTGGCCGCGTCAGCGGGGGAGGCTCCGGAGGAGGGCGAGGAGCAGATGCCGATCCGCACGGCCGCTCGCGCGAGCGGCTCCCGTCCTCGGGAGGGATCCGATGCGGACGAGCCGGCGTGCGATCCGGGCTACCGATTCCCTTCCATCGATGCGCACCAGGCGGTTTCCGAGCAGGGGTCCCCATCGGTCCGACCACAGGGCTCGTTCCAGCGTCCCCACTCGCGCGTGGAGCTCGTCCAGTCGCGCCGGGTGCCCTTCGGGAGATTGCCGCGCCCGCCGACGCCGTACGGACGGCGGGGTGTCGATGAACGCGATCCGATCGGGGAGCCCCAGACGGCCCGATCGCACCGCCCGATCGACCGATTCCCAGAGCGCGTTCATGGCGGCCGGCTCGGCCCGCCCGATCTCTACCAGCCCCCAGGTGTACGTGAGAGTGCCGAGAACGCCGGTGTCCAGGTAGACGGTGCGGCCCTGCCGGGCGAGGACGCGCGCCTGTCGCCATCGACGGACGTCCTCACGCAGGAGCCGCCGCTCGACTCGAACGAGCTCGGGGGAGGAACGGAACTCGAGAGGTACGCGTCGGCCGAGCCGAACGTAGGCCTCGGGTACGGTCGCCCCGCCGCTGAGCGCGCCCGCCGCGAGGGCGACCGCGCTCTTTCCGGCGGCCGATGGCCCTTCGACCGCGACGATCGCACCGGCGCTCATCGGCGCGGGACGACGGGCGGAACCATGAGGTCGGCGACCGCCTCCGGGGGCTTTAATGGATGTCACCGCTCGCCGGGCCGTGAGCGGCGAGACCCCGCGCGCCGAGCATCGCCATGCTCACACCGCCCGCGTGCTGGATACGAGCTCCCTGGCGGAGCTCGCCGAGGAGCTGAGACGGACCCAAAGCGACCCGGAGGGAGTCGGCATCATGACGCGCAAGGGGCGCATCTATCCCGTCCGGCTCGACGAGGTCTCGTTGAGGGCCGCGGTGCTCCTGAAGCAGGAGATGCTCGCGGTGGGCGGCGATGCCTCCCACGCTCGGGGCGTCGCGGACCTCTCCGTCGAGCACAGTGCGGTGGTCCTGTTGGCGACCTGGGGCCAGTATCAGCGACTGATCCCGAAACTGCGGCGCCAACCGTTCCGTCTCCGCGAGGTCGCGGAGGAGGTGGACGAAGCCCTCCGGAATTACACGCACCGGGGCCCGCGCACGATCCGAGGGGCGCACCGCTCGCTCGTGGTCGGAGACCGGCCCCGAGTGATGGGGGTCGTCAACGTGACCCCGGACTCGTTCAGCGATGGGGGGCAGTACCTCGATCCTGAACGCGCGATCGCGCAGGTGCTGCGGCTCGCGCAGGAAGGCGCGGACGCGATCGACATCGGGGGAGAGTCCACCCGGCCGGGCGCAACCCCCATCGCTCCGGAGGAGGAGTGGCGGAGGATCGGTCCGGTCCTCGCCGGCCTCGAGGAGCACATCGACCGCCTCCGGATCCCGATCAGCGTGGACACGCGTCACGCCGAGGTCGCCCGCCGGGCGATCGAGGCGGGCGCCGACATCATCAACGACGTGACGGGGCTCGACGCGCCCGAAATGCGTCGCGTGATCCACGAGCATCGCGCGGCGGCGATCCTCATGCACATGCGGGGAACGCCCGCGACGATGCAGCTCGATACGAGCTACTCCGACCTACGGGCGGAGGTCTTCCGATCGCTCGCCCACGCCACCGACCGGGCGATCGCCGAAGGGATCCCCGC
This sequence comes from Thermoplasmata archaeon, assembly GCA_035532555.1. Classification (NCBI taxonomy): domain Archaea; kingdom Methanobacteriati; phylum Thermoplasmatota; class Thermoplasmata; species Thermoplasmata archaeon. The sequence continues at coordinate 109,506 of DATKQS010000020.1, forward strand.
GGAACGGCTGATCGTCGACCCGGGCCTCGGGTTCGGCAAATCCGCGGAGCAGAGCCTCGAGCTCCTCACCCACGTCGGCGAGCTGCGGAGCCTCGGGTACCCGGTCGTCCTCGGGGCATCGCGCAAATCGATGCTCGGACCGGGCTCCTCCGAGAACCGCACGGAAGCGGGCCTCGCAGCCGCCGTGCTCGCCGCGTGGAACGGGGCGGACCTCCTCCGGGTGCACGACGTCGCCGCGACCGTCCGGGCACTATCGATCGTGACGCGCTCGCGCGCGCGGACGCACCCGGAGGGCGAGGAGACCGAGGCGCTCGCTCGGCCGGAAGAGATCGAGCGCTAGCCCGACTTCGTCGTCGCATCGGGAGGCGCATCGACCTCGAGGACGAGCGAGCCCTGGTAGCCGCAGTTCTTGCAGAGATAGACCTGCCCCGTGATCATCCCGGCGACCAGGTAGATCTCCGGGGAGCGGCACTGCGGGCAGAGGAGGAAGGACTCACGCTTCTTGTGTCTCAGGCGCGTCATCGGCCCCTCCGTCGGCGGGAGGCGGGGAGCTGCCCGCCGGCGCTTCCTCGGTGACCGTCGTCAGTGCGACCGCGTCGCGGACGGTATCCCCTTCGTCGAGCCGAATCACCCGGACGCCCATCGTATTGCGGTCCTGCGAGCGGATCCCCTTGACCGCGGCGCGGATCGTGATACCGTTCTGGGTCGTGACCAGGATCTCGGAGTCGTCGGTGGTGGGAAGGACGGCGACCACCGAGCCGTTGCGGCCTCCCGTGCGGATCGTGCGTACGCCCTTCGCACCGCGGCTCGTGCGGCGGTAGTCCTTCGTCTCGCTGCGCTTGCCGTACCCTTCGCTCGTGAGGGAAAGCAGGTAGGGATACTCGGCGCTCACGGGCGACATGGCGACGACGTGGTCTCCCTTCCCACCGGAGAGGCGGACCCCGATCACGCCGTAGGTGGCCCGTCCCATCGGCCGCACGTCCGAGAGCGGGAAGCGAACGAGCTGGCCGGCGTACGTGGCGAGGATGATCTCGACCTCGGGCTCGGGGATGTGGGCGACGTCGACGAGCTCGTCGCCCTCCTCGAGCAAGATCGCCTGGATCCCGTTCGTGCGGATGTTCTGGAACTCGTCGAGCTTGGTTCGCTTGACGATACCGCGACGCGTGGCGAAGAAGAGATCGCCCTCGCTTTCGATGTCCCGGACGGGCAGGAGCGTCTGCACCCGCTCGCCATCCTTCAGCCGCTCGAGCAGGTTGATCAGCGCCTTGCCCTTGGAATGCCGGCTTCCCTCCGGGAGCTCGTAGGCCTTGAGGCGGTAGACCCGCCCGAGGTTCGTGAAGAACAGCACGTGGTCGTGGGTCCGGGTGACGAACGTCCGGATCACGATGTCCTCCTCCTTCGTCTCCATTTGGACGAGGCCGCGCCCGCCGCGCCGCTGGCGACGGTACTGATCGAGCGGCAGACGCTTGATGTAGCCGTCCCGGGTGACGAGGACGACGACGTCCGTGTCGGGGATGAGGTCCTCGAGCGTGCGCTCGGTGAACTCCGGAACGATCTCGGTACGTCGCTTGTCGCCGAACCGGTGCTTGAGGTCGGCGAGCTCCGCCGCGATGAGCGCGTCTCGCTCGGCGGGCGAGGCGAGGATCGCTCTCAGACGCTTGATCAGCGCCTCCCTCTCCTCCTTCTCCTTCTGGACGGCCTCGCGTTCCAGGCCCGTGAGGCGGACCAGTCGCATGTCGAGGATCGCCTTCGCCTGCTCGCTCGAGAGCAGGAACTTGCCCATGAGGCTCGTCTCCGCGGCGGCCGCGTCCTTCGACCGCCGGATGATCTTGATCACTTCCTCGATGTGATCGATCGCGATCAGGAACCCTTCGAGGAGGTGCAGCCGTTCCTCGGCCTTGCGCAGTTCGAACTGGGTCCGGCGGGTGATGACCGTGCGGCGGTGGCCGAGATGGAGCTCGAGCAGCTGCTTGAGCGACAGCACCTCCGGGCGCCCGCCGACGATGCACAGGTTGATCACGCCGAAGCTCGTCTCGAGCGGAGTGTGCTCGAAGATCCGGTTGAGCACGATCTCGGCTTGCGCATCCCGCCGTAGCTCGAGCACCACGCTCGTTCCGTTCCGATCGGATTCGTCCCGCAGATCGGTGACCCCGTCGATCCGCTTGCTCTTGACGAGATCGGCGATGAGCTCGAGCAGGTTGGTCTTGTTGACCTCGTACGGGATCTCCGTCACGACGATCTCGTTGCGTCCGTCCCGCTCGCGGGGCAGCGCCGTCCCGCGAAGGTGCAGGGTGCCCCGGCCGGTTTCGTACGCCTCTCGGATCCCCTCGGTCGACAGGGCGCCGCCGGTCGGGAAGTCCGGCCCCGGGAGGACCTTCATGAGATCGTCGAGCGACGCCTCGGGGCGCTTCAGGAGCAGATGCAGCGCGTCGACGACCTCGCCCAGGTTGTGCGGCGGCATGTTCGTCGCCATGCCGACCGCGATCCCCGCCGATCCGTTGACGAGCAGGTTCGGGAGCTTGGAGGGCACGACGCGAGGCTCGCGCAGCGTCCCGTCGAAATTGTCCGACCAATCGACCGTCTCGCTCTCGATGTCCTGGAGCATCTCCTCCGCGAGGGGGCTCAAGCGGGCCTCGGTGTACCGCATCGCGGCGGGGGAATCGCCATCGATCGAGCCGAAGTTCCCCTGACCGTCGATGAGCGGGTAGCGCAGGCTGAACGTCTGGGCCATGCGCACGAGCGCGTCGTACACGGCCAGATCCCCGTGGGGGTGGTACTTTCCGAGGACGTCTCCGACCGTGCGCGCGGACTTGCGGTAGGGCCGGTCGTGGGTGGCACCGGACTCCCACATCGACCAGAGGATCCGCCGGTGCACTGGCTTGAGCCCATCTCGACCTTCGGGCAGCGCGCGCCCGACGATCACGCTCATGGCATAATCGATGTACGAGCGGTGCATCTCCCGCTCGAGCGGCTGAAGGTGGATCCGGTCTCCGTCGGAGTCGGGCGGAGCCACCGGTTCGAGCGGGGCGGGATCGGTCATGCGCGGGCTCCTCCCGCGTGCGCGTGGAACTGACCGGCAATCTCGCGGTCGGCGACGCCGAGGAACTGGTCGCGCGTGCCGGGAGGAATCGTGGCTCCGCTCGCGACCTTGTGCCCTCCGCCTTCGCCCCCGACCGTCTGGGCCGCGATGCGGCAGACCGCCGAAAGATCGAGGCCGCGAGCGACCAAGCGAAGGGTTCCGCGGGCCGAAACCTTGACCGGGCCGGCGCCCTCCGAGAAGACGACCACCGGTCGATCCGGATCGAGCAAGTAGTTCATGGCCAATCCCGCCTGAGTTCCTGCGAGGGTCGTGTCCGGGCTCGCGAACCACTGCAAGGCACTCATCGAATTAAGGCCCCCCTCCTCGAGCCGCCGCAAGCCGGCGAGGATACCATCCCGCCAGGTCCCTTCCGCCTCCCGCGCCCGTTGAAGCGCCCCCGCGTCCCCGAGGGCCAGGGCAACCCCGACCCCGGGGGTTCCGACGCGTCCCGTGGCGTTCTGCAGGTTCGCGAGCTCCTCCGCGTCCATGCCGAGTGCCGGGACGAACCAGCGCGGTTGGTCGAGGATCGCCACGAACTCCGGGAGCACCCGGTGGGCGACGAGCCATGCGCGCAGGTCCTCTGTCAGTCGGGCGAGCTCGGCCGGTCCGAGCGAGGAAAGGGGGCGATCGGGTTCGATCCCGAGTCCGCGCACGTGTCGTGCGACGGCCTCCGGCTGGCCCGAGAGCCCCGCGAAGTACGGATCGATGCTCCGTGCGAGCGCCTCCCCGATCGTGCGGCCGAACAGGGCGAGACCCGGGCGCTGGACGATCAGCGAGCGCTTGGAGGCCTCTTCGGTCAGACGAGCGTTCAGCCCGCGGAACCCTCCCACGTGCTGCCGATCGGCGATCGCTCCCGAGAGACCCCAGGGTGCGTTGTCCCAGTTCACGGGGTCGAGGAACACGGTGAACAGCCACGTCAGAGTGCTCGCGCACATCTCCTCCATTCCGTCGACGCCCCAGTCGAGAGGATCGACGAAGGCGACGTGCTCGGGCAGCGCGGGGGGGTGGGGCAGCCCGGGATAGCGGTGGTGGTCCAGCACGACCACGGGGTGCGGGTTCCGGGCGAAGAGGTCGAGCCAACTCGCCCCCGTATCGACGACGAGGACCGGCCCCGCGGTCGCTCGGAGGAGCTCGGCCATGCGCTCTCGCTCCACTCCGAGGAGAGGGGTCGCCTGAGCGGGGCAGCCGAGTCGGGCGAGCGCCCGCAGCGCGCTCGACGCGCTGGCGATCCCGTCGCCGTCGTAATGGTAGATGACCCGCCAGCGGCCCGGGTGCGCGAGGAAGAGCTCCCGCGCGCGAGTGAACTCGGCTTCGTAGCGAGGATCGGAAACGAAGCCGTCGGGCCCGGAGGCCATCACTCCACCTGGAGCGCAGCCCCTGCGGCCGAGTACCGCCAGGAGTCGGGGAGCACCTTGTGCTGCCGATAGTACCGAGCGAGGCGTCGGATCCGCGACTCGACCAGCGACAGGCCCCGCTTGTTCGAGTTGTCTTTGGGATGAGTGAGAAGGTGACGCTGGAGGTGGACGACCCGCTTCAGGAGCGCCTGGAGATCCTCGGGAAGTTCCTGGGTGATCCCGTTCGCCTTGAGCACGCGGCCGAGGCGTTCGTTGGTCAGCAGGCGGACGGAGGGAATCCCGTAGCTGTCCCGGAGCGTCTGCCCGACCTGGGCACCCGACATCCCGCCCTTGGCGAGCTTGACGGCGGCCTCGACCACCTCCTCTTTGGAGGAGGTCACCCACTCCGGCTTGGTCGCCGGGAACGGCCGGTGGGATCCGGCGCGACCCTTTCGGCCGGAGTGGATTCGGGACATGGCCGGGCGCCGAGATACGTACCCTACTTAACCATGCTCCGCCCGAGGGGGGCCCCGTCTCCCGCCCCCCTCGTGGGTCGCCCCAACCCGGGAGGGAGGAGGGCCCGCTCGGGCGGTTCCTTTACAATCTGTGGAGCGTGGCGGGAGCGAGGACGTTGACCGACAAGGAGGAGTTCGTCGTCACCCCGTACGAGGTGAAGGGGCGGATCGATTACGCGAAGCTCCGCGAACAGTTCGGCACCCAGGACCTGAGCGCGTCCATTCTCGATCGGCTCCAGAAGCTGGCCGGCGGGGAGCTCCCTCCGTTGCTGACACGCGGGGTCTACTACTCCCATCGCGACCTCAATCTCGTCCTCGACCAGTACGCCCGTGGCCACCCCTTCTTCCTGTACTCGGGCCGGGGCCCATCGGGGCCGCTCCACATCTCCCACCTGGTCCCGTTCGAGCTGTGCCGGTGGCTCCAAGAGAAGCTTGGGGTGGAGATGTACATCCAGATCACCGACGACGAGAAGTTCTGGGCGAGGGCCCAGCTCACGCGCGAGGACTCCGTCCGTTGGGGCTACGAGAACCTGCTCGATATCCTCGCGGTCGGCTTCGATCCGAAGCGAACCCACGTCTTCTTTGATTCCCGGTCGATCGCGGCGCTCTACCCGCTCGCGATCCGCGTCGCGCGCAAGATCCCCTACTCTACCGTCAAGGCCGTCTTCGGGTTCCCCCCGAGCACGAACATCGGTCTCGTGTTCTACACCGCGCTCCAAACCGTGCCGTGCTTCTACCCCTCGTGGGAGAGCGGCAAAGCCATCCCTTGCCTGATCCCATGCGGGATCGACCAAGACCCGCACTTCCGCGTCACGCGCGATATCGCGGAGGGACTCGGCTACCCCAAGCCCGCGCTCATCCACAGCCAGATGATCCCGGGCCTGCTGGGCGAGGGCGTGATGTCCACCACGGGCAACGAGAAGGACAACGCGCTCTTCCTCAACGATCCTCCGAAGGTCGTCGAGCGCAAGGTCCGTCGGGCGTTCACGGGGGGCCGGGCGAGCGTCGAGGAGCAGCGTCGCCTCGGGGCGAACCCAGAGATCTGCTCGGTCTGGGCGCTGTGGAAGACCCGCTTCGCCCCGAATCCGAAGGAGTTCGAACAGATCACGGCCGACTGCCGGTCCGGCGCGTTGCTCTGCGGGGATTGCAAGTCGAACCTCCTCGAGAAGGTCCACGCGTTCTATCGCGCGCACGCCGAGGCCCGGGAGAAGGTCCGGGACTGGGCCGAATCGACGATCATCACCCGAGCTCCGAAGCCGGATTGACCGTCCCGCGCCACCGCGGGAGCGGGCCCAGAGTCGGTGGTGCGTGCGAATGCCTGGCTCGGCTTCGAGAGCTTTAAATACTACACCCGGAGTAGCTACGTTCGAAGGAATCGAAGAGCCGCGCCCGGAGCGAGCGTCTAGCCCGTCCTATTTTTTGGAACGAGTTGTTCGCGCGAGCCGAGAGTGGTTTGAAAATTCCGAGAGAAACCAACCCAAAGGAAAGAGGCGACAAGAGAGATGACAGACAAACCCCTGACGAAAGTGCGTGACCTGACGCCGAGCTCGAAGCAAGTGAACGTCCTCGCGAAAGTCCTCAACGTAGGCGAAGCGAAGGAAGTCATGGGCAAGTACGGCGACCCCCGCAAGGTAGCGGAAGCGGTCGTCGGTGACGAAACCGCAACGATCATTCTGTCGTTGTGGAACGAGCAGATCGGAGCGATTGCCAAGGACGAGGTCGTCCTGATCGACAACGGATACGTGTCCCTCGTGCGCGGCCACATGCGCCTGAACGTGGGCCGGTACGGGAACCTGAACAAGTCCACCGAGTCGATCGCGGAGATCAACAACAGCCTCGACATGAGCCAGCAAGAGTTCGAGAGCGAGCGCCGCTCCTACGGAGGGGGCGGTGGCGGCGGCTACCGGGACCGCGGCGGAGGCGGCGGTGGCGGCTCGTCGCGCTACGGTGGCGGCAGTGGTGGTGGCGGCGGAGGCGGTGGCGGCGGTGGCCGCGAGCGCTCCGACAGCTACAAGCGCTACTAGGCCCACTTCGGGCGCTGGATCCGAACCCTTTCATCTCCCCGCCCGCGAGGGCGGGGATTTCCCTGTTTTTCTACCGGTCGAGCATTAAATACGGGCCTCGGTCATGGCGGATGGCCCATGGCAGACCCGAAGAGCCGCGAAGTCGTTCTCTACGTCCAATCCCGCCGAGCCATCACGTCGTTCTACCGTCCCCCCATCTCCACCGCGGAGGGCGCCCCCGGTGTCAGCGTCAACGTCGGTGCCGCGAGCGTAACGGGAGGGGAGACCCGGGGCGCGACGCTCGAGGGAGGGATCGCAGACCAGCCCATCTACTTCCTGTCGGATGACCAGGCGCGGTGCGTCGCCTTGACCGAGGACCTCGCCGCTCGTCGCGGCTACCAGGTCACCGTCACGGACATCGGGAAGGCCGGCCGCATCGAGCGGCTCGTCGCCGAACATCTGCGCGGCGTGCAGACCTTCCCGGTGCTCATCGCACCGAGCGGCCGACGCCTCGAAGGGGTCGACGCGTTCACGGAGGAGCGCCTGTGCGAGATTATGCCGACCGACATGAAGAGCATCCGCGCGTTCACCTACCTCAAGGTCAAGGGCGGCGACTTCGACCGGATCCGCGACCAGCTCGTCTCCTTCCCCGAGATCAAGGAGCTCCACTTCCTGACGGGTGATTGGGACATCTTCGTCGTGCTCGAGTTCGCTGCGTCCGACGCGCGCAAGCGCCACGTGCTCGATTTCGTCACGGCGAAGATCCGGGGCTTGCCCGAGATCATCGACACCTCGACGATCGTGCCGGAGTATTCGCTTACGAAGTTCCCGCAGTAGCGCGCGCCCGGCCCGCCGAACGAGCCACGGGTGCCCACCGAGTCGCCTCCGCTGGGCCGAACCCGGCCCGCTCGAAGATCGAGTTTCTCAGCGGCGACGGGTCCTGCGACGCCGTCGCCGGCGCGGGTTGATCCCCACCTCTCGACGAGGGGGGACATGGCCGTCGGGAGTCCCCGGCTCCGGGGTGCCGTACTGGGCCTCGATCGTGATGGGGTGCTCACGCAGCCAGGCGATTCCCTCCACGTAGGCGGTGAATGCCTCGAGGCTCGTGAACAGCGGAACTCCCATTTCGACCGCGCGCCGGCGCAGGACGTAGTCGTCCTCGATCATCCGTTCGAGCTTTTCCTGGGTGAGGGAGCTCGGAACGTTGAGCAGGAGATCGATCTGCCCGTTCCCCAGCGCTTCGAGCACGTTCGGACGGCGGTCCGGTTCGCTGACCTTGTGGAGGACCTTGACTCCGCGCACTCCGTGCCCGGACAGGAACGCGGCGGTGTCCTCGGTGGCGGCGACGTATAGATCGAGTTCCGCCAGGCGCAGCGCGATCGGTAGGAGCGCCTCCTTCAGCTGGGTCCCACCCACGCTGACGAACGCCGTACCTTTCCGCGGCGCGAGACGGACTCCGGTGGCGACGAGCGCCTTGACGAGCGCGTCGCTGAAGGTCGGACCGAAGCACGCGACCTCTCCCGTCGACTGCATCTCCACCCCGAGCACGGGATCCGAGCCCGTGAGCTGGAGGAAGGAGAACTGAGGGACCTTGACGCCCCAGCGGCCGGGGGGCAGCGGCGCGAGCCCTTCCCGGGTGATCGGGCGTCCGAGCATCGCCCGGGCCGCCTCCCGCAGGAGCGGAATGCCCGTCGCCTTCGTCAGGAACGGGAGCGAGCGGCTTGCGCGCAGGTTCAGTTCGATGATCTGGTAGGCCCCATCTTTGACGAGGAACTGGACGTTGAACGGTCCTTGGATCTTCAGGTGGCGTGCGAGCCGCTCGGCCGCATCGATCAGTTCGCCCTGCACCCGCTCGGAGGTGTGGCGCGGAGGCAGGCAGAAGATCGCATCCCCGGAGTGGACGCCGGCGCGCTCGACATGCTCCAGGATCCCGCCCACCAACACCCGGGTCCCGTCGGAGATGGCGTCCAGCTCGACCTCGTCGGCTCCCTCGACAAACTTCGTGATGACGACCGGGTGCTCCGGTGAGATCCGCGCGGCCTCCGTCAGGAACCGGGCGAGGTCGTGACGCCCCGTGATCACGCGCATCGCCTGGCCGCTCAGGACGTAGGAGGGTCGCACCAGTACCGGGTATCCGACATCCTCCGCGAAGGAAGCGGCCTGATCGATCGTCGTGAACGCACGCCATGCCGGCTGGGGGATCTTCAGGCGCTCGAGGAGCTGGGCGAACCGGGCCCGATCCTCCGCGGTATCGATCGACTCCGGGCTCGTGCCGAGGATGGGGACGCCCGCCGCCTGGAGCAGCGGGGTCAGGTTCTGCGCGAGCTGGCTCCCGACGCACGTGACAACCCCCGCGAACCCTTCGAAATCGACGAGATCTCGGACGCGTTCGAACGTGATCTCCTCGAAGTAGAGTCGGTCGGAGCGATCGTAGTCGGTGGAGACCGTCTCCGGATTGGAGTTCAGCACCGCGACGCCCGGGACTCCCTCCGCCTTCAACCCCTCCACCAAATTCATGGTCGACCAGTCGAACTCAACGCTCGACCCGATCCGGTACGGGCCGGCGCCGAGAACGAGGATCGAGCCTCGGGGCATCGGGGTGACGTCGTCCGCGTCGGCCCGGTACGTGAGGTAGAGATAGTTCGTACGGCTCGGCCATTCGCCGGCGAGGGTGTCGATCATGCGGATCCGCGGGCGGATCCCGAGTTCGATCCGGCGGCGGCGCACTTCCTCTTCGTCCATCCGCACCGCGCGGGCGATCGCGCGATCGGACATCCCCATCTCCTTGGCCCGGCGCAGGAGCTCCGGGCGCAGGCCCGGTGCCGAGGATCCCCTCAGGGAGCGGTGGGTGCGCTCGATCTCCCCGAGTTGGTCGACGAACCACCGATCGATGAACGAGACCTCGGAGAGCTTGTCCGGTGGGATCCCGCCTTGGAGGCCCTCGAGGATCCACGTGAGCACCTCGGGCGTCGGCGCTGCGAGGTCCTGGAGGATCGCCGAGGGATCGCGCGACTCCGCCGGGGGAAGGAGTTCGGCGCGCGGGTCGCACATCCGTACGGCCTTGGACAGGGCCTCGGGGAACGAGGCGCCGACGCCCATCACCTCCCCGACGGACTTCATCGCGGGCCCGAGGCGCCGATCGGCGCGCTCGAACTTGTCGAGATCCCAGCGCGGCAGTTTCACGACGACGTAGTCGAGCGCGGGCTCGAAGCATGCGGTCGTGACGCCCGTCACCCGGTTCTTGAGCTCGGGGAGCGTGTAGCCGAGCGCGAGCTTCGCGGCGACGAAGGCGAGCGGGTAGCCGGTGGCCTTGGAGGCGAGCGCGCTCGAGCGGGACAGCCGGGCGTTGATCTCGATCGCGTAGTACTCCCGACTCGCAGGATCGAGGCAGAACTGGATGTTGCACTCCCCGACGATCCCGCAGACCTCGACCGCCCGCAGTGCGGCTTGGCGCAGCATCTGGTACTCTGCATCCGAGAGCGTCTGGCTGGGAGCCACGACCACGTTGTCCCCGGTGTGGACGCGCATCGAGAGCATGTTCTCCATGTTGCAGACGGTGAGCGCGTTGCCCTTGCGGTCCCGCACGACCTCGTACTCGAGCTGCTTGAACGCGCCGACCCAGCGCTCGAGGAGCGCCTGGCCGACGGGGCTCGCCCGGAGCCCTTTGCCCACGACCTCCCGCAGCTCCTCTCGGTTCCGCGCGATCCCGCCGCCCTTTCCGCCCAGCGTGAACGCGACCCGGACCATGATCGGGTAGCCGATCTGATCGGCCGCGTCCACTGCCTCCTCCACCGCGTACACCGCACGGCTCGGAAGCGTGGGAACACGCGCCTTCGTCATGGCGCGCACGAACTTGGCCCGGTCCTCGGTCGCGCGGATACCGGCGAGTGGAGTTCCGAGCACGCGCGTGTGGGTACGGTGCAGCGCGCCCCGGTCGGACAGGCCGATCCCGCAGTTGAGCGCGGTCTGACCGCCGAAGGATAGCAGGATCCCCTCGGGGCGTTCGGCGTCGAGGATCGGCTCGACGAACTCCGGGACGAGCGGCTGGAAGTACACTCGGCCGAGCTTCGGAGAATCCGTCTGCAGGGTCGCGATGTTCGGGTTGATGACGATGGTGTAGATCCCCTCCTCCTCGAGGGCTTTGAGGCACTGGCTGCCGGAGTAGTCGAACTCTCCGGCCTCGCCGATCTTCAACGCTCCCGAGCCGAGGAGCACCACCTTGGAGGGCAACGATCGGGTCACGCGCGTCGCTTCACCTTTCCTACGAACTGGTCGAAGACGAACCCGGCCTCTTGGGGCCCGGGGTGGCCCTCGGGGTGGCCCTGGAGCGCGAAGGTATTTCCGCGGGGATCCCGCAGCCCTTCGAGGGTCCCATCGTCCGGGTTCATCCCCCACGCCCGCAGTCCGCTCGGTTTGAACGACTTCGGATCGACGGCGTAGCCGTGATTCTCGCTGACGATGAGCGCGCGTCCATCGGGGAAGACGATCGTCTTGTTCTGGCCCCGATGGCCGAACTTCATCTTGTAGGTGCTCGCGCCCCGGGCGAGCGCGATCAGCTGTAGGCCGAGGCAGATGCCCAGCGTCGGCAGCGCACGCGTGGACGGCCGACGCAGCTCCTCCACCGTTCGGGCGAGCTGTTCCGGGTCCCCCGGACCGTTCCCGACGAGCAGCCCGGAGACGCGACGACCTTCGAAGCGCGCCGGCACTTCGTGATCGTACGGCAGCCTCAGCACCGAGGTCCCACGCTCGATGAGGGCGCGAAGGATGCTGGTCTTGATGCCGCAATCGAGCACGGCGACGAGCGGACCGCGCCCCCCTCCGAGGATCTCCGGGGCTCGCGGGCTCACGGCGCCCATGTACTTCTCATCGGCATAGGAAGGAGCCTGCGCGATCTCACGGAGGAGCTCCTCCGAGCTCGGACGGTCCTCCGGCGGGCCGACGTCGATGATCCCGCGCACGACGCCCTCCGTGCGTAGGTGCTCGGTGAGGCGGCGTGTATCGATGCCGCAGACCCCGGGCACTCCTTCCTCTTCGAGCCACGATGGTAGCGTCCCGACACTCTCCCAGTGGTGCGGGGCCGTGAGGCCCCGCGCGATCATCCCGCGCACCTGGATCGAGGAGGACTCGAAACCGACCGGGAGGCCGTTCGAATCCACCACCCCTCGTCGCGGGACGCCGTAGTTCCCGAGGAGCGGATAGGTGAAGGTGAGGATCTGTCCGCGGAAGGACGGATCCGTGAGCGTCTCGGGATATCCGACCATGCCGGTCGTGAATACCACCTCACCGACGTGGCGCGCTCGCGCACCGAAGCCGACGCCGTCGAAACGGCTTCCGTCCTCGAGAAATAGAGTCCCCCCCAGAGCGCTCTCCGGCTCCGCCGGCGGCACGGACGTGTGGAACCCGAGCCCGACCAGGTGGTCGTCTGGGCTTAAGATTTACGCGGACCGGAGCGGCCCGAGCCGGCTCTCCCGCGACGGGCTAATGACCCCGGGTTCGTAGGGCCGACGATGTTCGTTGACACCATCCCGGACTCCCCCATCCTCACATTGATGGAGCGCATCTTCCGGATGCGGGCCGCGGGGGAGACCGTAATCGGCTTGCACATCGGCGAGCCGGACTTCGATACCCCACCGGGGATCCGCGCCGCGGCGACTCGCGCGCTCGAAGAGGGGCAGACCCATTACGGATCCTCGCAGGGGACTCCCGAGCTCCGCAGCGCGATTGCCGAGCGACTCGCGCGCCGACACCACATCCCCGCTCGCGCGGAGGACGTGGTGATCATGCCGTCGAAGTTCGCGATCTACGCGACGATCCTCGCGACCACCTCTCCCGGGGACGAGGTCCTCATCCCGAACCCGACCTACCTGTTCGAGCAGGCCGTGCGCCTCGCCGGCGCCACGCCGGTGTTCGTTCCCCTGCGAGAGAACTACGGGCTCGATCCCGCGATCCTCGAGGCGGCGGTGACCCCTCGGACCCGGCTCATCATCTACGCCACCCCGGGGAATCCCACGGGGCATCTCATGGACCGGCACGATCTCCAGGCGACGATCGAGATCGCGCGAAAGCACCAGCTCATCCTCGCGAGCGACGAGACGTACGAGTCGCTGGTCTACGACGGAACGCACATCGCGAGCGCCGCGCTCGCCTACGGGGCCGAGCGGGTCGTCACGCTGGGAAGCTTCTCCAAGACGTTCGCCATGACCGGCTGGCGCGCCGGGTACGCGGTCGCACCGCCCCCGGTCCGCGCGAGGCTGGTGAAGGTAATGGAACACACCCTGACCTGCATCCCCCCGTTCGTCCAGGAGGGGTGCCGATGGGCGCTGGAGCACACCGAGCCGGAGGCCGAGCGCTTCCGCGAGGAGTTCCGGGCCCGACGCGATGCCCTCGTCCCGGCGCTCGCATCGATCCCCGGGTTCCATCTCGCTCGTCCCGACGGTGCCTTCTACGCATTCCCTTCCTACGACCTTCCGCTCTCCTCCACCCAGTTCGCCGAACGCCTGCTCATCGAGGAGCATGTCGCCGTCGTCCCGGGGATCTCCTTCGGGCCGGCGGGTGAACGGCACATCCGCATCTCCTACGCCCGGCCCCGGGCCGAGCTCGCCGAAGGCGTGGAGCGGATCCGTCGCTTCGTCGAGCGGCACCGCGCGTGAGCGCTCGGCCCTCGCCGGACCGCTTTAGTAGCCGAGACCGATCGACCGCCCGATGACCTTCCCCTCCCGCGTGCACGATCTTACGGCGACCCTCCAGACCCACATGGCCACCTGGCCGACGTCGCCGCTCCCGGTGTTCGAGCCGACCGCCTTCAACGCTCGGGACGGCGTCGCGGGGGAGCGGATCGTCTGTTCGTCCCACACGGGGACCCACGTCGATGCGCCGTACCATTTCGTCGAGGACGGCCGGACCATCGACGCCATCCCGCCGGAGGATCTCGTGGGCCCGGCCGTCGTCTTCGATCTGCGATCGGAGATCGATGGCACCCTCCTCCGAAGGGCCAGCCTCGAACGGCATTGGCCGAAGGGCCCGGCTCCGGCCTTCGTCCTGCTGCGCACCGACTGGAGCCAGCAGCGCGCCCCGACCCAGCGCTACCTGTACGACTTCCCGGGCCTCGAGGTATCCGCCGCGAAGTTCCTGGTCGAGCGGGGGATCCGGGCGGTGGGCACCGACACTCTGTCCATCGACCCGTACGCGAACTCGGAGTTCGAGGCCCACAAGACCCTGCTCTCGCGCGGGATCTGGATCATCGAAGCGTTGGACCACTTGGACCGATTGCGCGAAGGGGTGGTGTACACGCTCGTCGTCGGACCCCTGAAGATCGGTGGAGGGAGCGGCGCCATGAGCCGGGTCCTCGCGCTCGAGTCGTAGGAGGCCGGCGATGGGCATCGATCTGGGACTCGCGGGGCAACGGGTCCTCGTTACGGGAGCGAGCCAGGGGATCGGATATGCGGCCGCTCGCGCACTGCTCGAGGAGGGAGCCCGCGTCGTGATCAACTCCTCCCAGCCGGAGCGCCTCGCGCGGGCGGTCCAGGCACTCTCCGCGTTTGGCCCCGTCCACGGGATCGTCGCCGACCTGCGCCATCCCTCGGATCTGGAGCGACTGATCGGTGAGTCCACGGAGAACCTCGGCGGGCTGGACGTGCTCGTCTACGTGACGGGCGGACCTGCGCCCGGACGCGCCATGGAACTCGATTACGCGGCCTGGCAGCGGGCCGCAGAACTGCTCGCGGTGAGCCCGGCCTACTTGAGCCGCCTCGCCGCCGAACGGATGATCTCCAACCCACGCGGGGGCCGCATCGTGCTCCTGGGATCGCTCACGATGCGCGAACCGATCCCGACCCTCGCGCTATCGAACGTGATGCGGATCTCCTTGCTGGGCCTCGTCCGCACCCTCGCGCGCGAGCTCGGACCCAAGCGGGTTCGCGTGAACGGGATCCTCCCGGGGTACATCGCCACGGAGCGGGTCCGGGAGATCTTCGAGGACACCGCTCGTCGCGAAGCGATCTCACCCGCGGAGGCCCGGGCGCGCCTGGAGAGGGAGATCCCGCTCGGTCGGCTCGGCGACCCCGCCGAGCTCGCTCGCGTGATCGCGTTCCTGGCGAGCGACGCATCGTCGTACGTCACGGGAGCCGTTCTCCCCGTGGACGGTGGGATCCTTCGATCCGTCGGTTAGGCGTCGGGAGGGAGCGCCTCACTCCGGAACTCCTCTCGTTCCGGTGCGAAGACATCGAAGACGACGGTCGCATGGTCGGGGTCCGCGTGCAACTCGTGGGGCACGTCGGGGGGAACGTAGTACGCGTCGCCGCGGACCATCTTCCAGGACGCGTCGCCGACCGTGAAGAGCCCTCCGCCCTCGAGCACGGTGCCGTACTGCGCGTGCGGGTGGGTATGCTTTGGGAACACGCTCCCGGGAGCAATGCGGTAGAGGACGAGCATCGCACTCGGTCCGTGCGCCAGGATGCGGCGCTGAACGCCGGGAAGTATCTCGTGCCAGGCCCCGGCCTTCTCGTGCCACAGCGGCATCCCCCGAGCGAGGCGCCCCCGCTATTTGGAGGGTGAGGAGGCGCATCTCCCGGGGGATTTCGGCTCGGCGAGGCATCAAATCCACGACGGGGTTCGTCCGATACGATATGCCCGGGTTCCCGCGACTCCAAGAGTCCTACGACATGGTCATCGTGGGCGGGGGCCACGCGGGGCTCCAGGCGGGATTGAAAGCGGCGCTCTTGGGTCACTCCGCCGCTCTGCTCGATCGGGGACCAAAGTACAGCCGGTCGTACTACGCGCCGACCATGGACAACATTCCCGGGTTTCCCGATGGGATCTCCGGCCACAAGCTCCTCGATGCCCAGATCGCGGCGGTGCGCAAGGTCGACCGTGAGGTCGGCTACTTCACCCCGGCCGAGGTGATGAGCGTCGAGCGCGCCGAGGACGGTCAGTACGCGGTGGCGTTCGACTGGCTCAAGCAGCGCCGGGTCACACGGGGCCGGGCCGTCATCCTCGCGATGGGGGTCGTCGACCGGATGCCGGTGATCGGAGGCAAGATCGATCCGATCTTCCCCTGGGCCAATCAGGCGATCGTCGAATTCTGCGTCCTGTGCGACGGGCACACGCTCCCGAACCGGTCGGTCGCGGTGCTGGGTCACGATGCGTTCGCCGTGCGATCCGCGATCGATCTCTTCCACTTCCAGCCGGCTTCGGTGGAGCTCCTCACGAACGGCCACCCCCTCCTCGAAGGAAGCGACGAGGCCGAGCGCGCCGATCTTGAGCGACGGATGGCCGAGCGCCACATCTCTCTCCACGACTCGGAGATCGTGGGGTTTGACGGGATCCGGGAGCAGCGCTTCCACGTCCGGTTCACCGACGGCTCCGTCCGACAGTACGACAAGGGGTTCAGCGCCCTCGGCTGGTACAACATGAACTCCCAGATCCCGCACTCCCTCGGGGCCCGGTTCGACGACGATGGGTTTGTCGTGACCGACGAGGATTGCCGGGTGCTATCCGATGCATCGGGCGAGGTCATCCCGGGGCTGTACTGCGTGGGGGACCTGCGGAACGGATGGAATCAGATCCCCGAAGCGTGGGCCACCGCGGAGCGGGCCGTGATCCATGCGTACTCTTGGTACCTGTAGTCCCTCCCGAGCGCCGGGGCCCTACCCGGGAGTGGCCGACGCGACGCGGGGTCGGGGCTCGGGGGGCGGGCTCGCAATCTGGAGCTGTCGCGAGAGCTCGGTGAGATCGGTGGCGATCGCGGAGGCGCCGGCGGCTAGGAAGCGGTCGGTCGACATGGTCGACGACTCGGACGGATCGGGAAGAACGGCGTAGAAGCGCACGCCCGCGCGCGTCGCGCACTCCGCATCGATCAGGTGGTCTCCGACGTAGAGCGCCCGCTCGACCGGGACCCCCATCTCCGAGAGGAGGTAGAGGAGGGCCTCGGGGGAGGGTTTCGCGGGGCCCGGCGCGCTGCGCGTCCGCATGAAGGAGAAGTACCGGTCGAGGTGGGTTCGGCCGAGGGCTTCGCGGGTGAACGGTTCCGAGCTGCGGGTCAACAGGCCCAGCCGGAATCCGCGCTCGTGGAGTCCCCGGAGGAGGGCCGGGGCCCCCGCACGGGCCGTCGTCCGGTCGAGCGCCTGCATCTCGATCCCGTCGATCAGCTTGTGGAACTCGGCCTCGAAACGGAGGATGACGGTGGTCGGTGTCTCGGAAGAACGCAGTTCGTCGCGGGCGCTCTCCAAGATGCGATGGAGCGGTTCCTCCGGGCTCAATCGGCCGGGGGTGACCCCGTAGCGTTCGGCGAGCCGGATCACTTCATGGCGCATCCGTCCGAAATCGTGACGCGACACCACGAGGGTGCCATCGAGGTCGAAGACGACCCCGAGGACGGGTTCGATGAACCGGGGCTCCGGGACGCGCGTGGGCATGGGTACCTCTCGGGGAAAAAATACGCGAGCGATGGTACGTATAGTCTTCCCTCCACCGGCAGGCCCGCCGGCGGGCGCTAGGTGCCGTTCGGCCGCTCGAGCGTCACGATCGATTCGCGCAGGCGGAAGGAGCGCCGCTGGCCGGAGCGCCGTTCGCGTGCGATGTCGACCGATCGGATCCGGAAGCCTACGGAGGCGCCGAGGCGGGCCGTGATCAGATCTCCGGGGACGTACGTGCCGGCGAGCAGCGAATCACCGATGACGAGGACGAATCGCCCCCCGGGCCGGAGCGAGCGGTAGACTCCCGATAGGATCGGAAGCAGGTCCCGGAAGTAGCGGTGGACGATCCCGTGCATGTCGTCGCGCCGGTAGGATCCCTTGCGCCCCGTCCGCTCCCGGATCTGCTCGAGGATCTCGGGGAGCCAGGGGTCCGGGGCGTCGTGCGTGGTCCGATACGCTCGCGTTTCCGCACGAGGCAGGTTGTCGCAGGCGACCTCCTCCCGACGCAACCTCGCGAGATCTGCGTACGAAGAGACGTACCCGAGCCACGCGAGGTCGATCTTGTAGTTCATGACGTAGTCCATCCCGTTCACGTAGGGCGGGCTCGTGAGCGCGAGATCCACCGATCCCTCGGGCAGGTCCATCGTTCGGGCGTCCCGCTGTTCGACCACGATCGGAGGGCCCCAGCGCGCGCGCTCGGGGGCCAGTGCCTCCAGATCGGACCGCATCTCGGCGATCGCGGTGCGGAACCGATCGAACGGGGATGGGCCGGCGGGTCTCGCCGGTCCGTACCCCAGGCACGGGGAGCGTCGCAGGTGGCTGGACGGGATGAGGATCCGGCCGAAGGCGAGGCGGCCCGCCTCGTCCTCGGGCCGGGTCGACTCGGGAAGGGCATCGCGCAGCCGGGTGAGTTCGTCCAAGACATCGGGGTCGAACTGCCGCCGGGTCTCGCGGAGGAACGGGAGGGCTCCGGGGGCCGATCGGCGCGCTCGCGCGAGCACCCGACGCCCGGCGCGCTCGAGCGCCGAGCGATCGAGCTCGAGCCGGCCCTTCACGCGCGCCGCGAGCGCCGCCGGCGCGAGCAGTTCGAACCCGATTGCGCGGGCTCCGGCACGGCGGGCCTCGATGAGCGTCGTCCCGCTTCCCGAGAACGGGTCGAGCACGGTCGCCGGGGCGGATAGCCCGGCATGGTCGATCACCGTGCGCACGAACTCCGCCGAGTAGCCCTGGACGTACGGCCACCAGCGATGGACCGGCAACTGATCGTTGGGTCGGAAGGTGATCGGACCGTCGTACGTACCGAGAGCGATCCCGTCCTCGTGCTCGAAGCGCTCCCGGAAGGCGGCCGCGTCCTCGAAATCCGGACGGCGCTCGAGGGTCTCGTAGTCGCTCAGCATCCATAGGCCACGCCCCATTCGCACGACTTCGCCGCGCGCCGCGAGTCGGTCGAGCTCCTCCTCCACCGCCGGGGAGTCGACCTCCAGTCTCCGGGCCAGTTGGCGGACGGTGGCCCCGATCGCCCCCGTCTCTCCCAGGGCGGTGCGCAACTCCGCCCAGGAATCCGCTATCGCGGGAGCCGGTAGTGCGACCACGGGGGCTCGCATCGGGGCGGGCGCTATGTCCCTATCGGTGTCGAGCGTTCGTCCGTCGCGTCGCTCGGCGATGCCGAGCCGGGCGCGGGGGGCGTGCGGTGGTAGGGCGTTCGGGGACCCCGCGGACGGCTCGATGATGGCGGAGGTGGAGCCCCTTGAGTTCTCGGATGAGGTCGTGTCGCATCCGACGATGCTCCTCGTGGAACGCACGGGCCCACGGCTCGCGCCGGTGATTCGGGTCGAGCTCATCGAGCCGCTGGGTGAGCACGTCCCGATCGTGGAGCTCTCCGAGGCGGCGCTGGACCGACGCCAGGCGGCGGGGGAACGTGGAGGACGGGGTTCCCTGGAGCGCATCTTGGAGATCGGACAGGTAGCGCCACCGGCGCACGCGAACGCGGACCTCGTGGAGCCGTTCCGGACTGGGCCGACGCATGGATCGCTTCCGTGCCCGACGCGCCGATCGCTCGAGGAGCCGCCGCTCCTCCTCAAGGCCACGGGCGATCGTCTCCGTGGTCGGAGCGGTGATCGAGCCTCCCAGAGCTACGGCCACCTCCTCGAAGAGCCCCGCCTGGCGTTCCGCTCGCAGGGTGGCTCGCAGGAGTTCGCGCCCCGTTCGAGTATCGTCCCGAAGGCGGCGACGCAGCGTCCACAGAGCGGAATCCGCGCTCGCCTCGGAGAGCGACGATCCGTCCAAGAACCGGTCCACCAGCGTCAGCGCAACATCGAGGTCCCGCACCTCCCCGACGAGCTGGGTCGCTCGGCGCAGCCGGGCATCCAGCGCGGGCCAGGCACGTCGGCCCGCGCGCCGACCGACCCGCGCTGCGACGCCCGCGAGCGTGCGCAGGCGGCGCAGATCTCGGTGAAGATCGTGCAGGTCCTCCGCCGTTGGGTGCGGCCGTTGGATCACCCGGTCGGTCGACGCGGTCGTCGTCGTGAGACATTCGCGGACGTACCGCGCGAGCGCGGCCGGCGAGAGCGATGACGTCAGGGACTTCGCCATGATGATGAACCGCTCCGGGGCCGAGGAAGACGGAACCGTCGCCTCACCGGGACGCACCGTGCCGGGGAGTAAGGCGTACACGGGGTGTGGACCCCGGGGCGCGATGATTCTTATTGAGGGGATGCGTACGGGACCGGCGTGGGCCGAACCCCGAGCGCCACGCTCCACCGCAGCGAAATCGGGCCGGGGGAGCGCTTCTCCCAATCGATCGGAGTGATCGACATCGGGTCGAACACCGGGCGGCTCGTCGTCTTCGATGCCGCCCCCGCCGGGACGGTCCGTCCGGTCTACGAGGCGAAGGAGGTGCCTCGCCTCGGCGCCGGTCTCGCGGCTGACGGCCGGCTCGCGTCCGAGGCGATCGAGCGTGGGGTCGCCGCGATGGAGCGGTTCGCGGGCACGCTCGAGTACCTTGGCGTGTCGAAGACCCTCGCCGTCACCACGAGCGCGGTGCGCGACGCGCCGAACGCGGGCGAGTTCATCTCCGCGGTCCAGCGGGCGACCGGGATCCTACTGCGCATCCTCAGCGGCAGCGAGGAGGCGCACTACGACTACCTCGGCGTGGCGAGCGCATGGGGGCTCTCGGACGATCTCATCTGCGACCTCGGAGGCGGCTCGCTGCAGCTGGTCCAGACGCGTGCGGCCCAGATCGCGAACTCGGTCAGCCTACCGCTCGGAGTCCTCCGGGTGACGCAGCGGCATATCGATCACGATCCCCCCAAGGACCGCGAGCTCGAGGAGCTGCGCGCCTACGTCCGGGACACCCTTCGGACCACGGTCGACGCGTTCGGCGGGACAGGCCGTCGCCTGTTCGCCATCGGAGGCACCATCCGCTCGGCCGCGCGGGCCGCGATCGCGCTCCGGGACTATCCCGTGCGCCGTGTCCACGGCTTCGCGATCCGAGCGCACGACCTGGACGCGCTCCTCGAACTGATGGTGGAGATGCCGAGCACGAAGCGCCGCGCGATCCCCGGGATCGGCAGCGATCGCTCGGACGTGATCGTCGCCGGCCTGATCATTATGGAGGAGGTCCTGCGTGCTTCCGGGGCTCCGGAGATCGTGGTCACGGGCACCGGGATCCGGGACGGCCTCGCTCTCGAGATGATCGGGGCCCCGCTCCCCGCCGACGCGACCGAGCTCGCATCCCGCTCGGTGACCGCCGCCTCTGAGCGGTTCTCCTTCGCGCTCGACCGGGGGCGGGCCGTGGCGAACTTCGCCGGCCAACTGTTCGATCTCTTCGCCGAGGAGCAGCACTGGGGAGCCAGCGAGCGGCTCGCGCTGACCGTGGCCGCGTGGATGCATGACTCGGGAACCTCGATCGATCTCTGGCGGCACGCCTACCACTCCGCGTATCTCATCCAGAACTACCCCATCTACGGCCTCGATCAGCACGAAACGCTGCTCGCGGCGAGCATCGTCGCGCAGCACGCCGGGGACGACCTCCCCTCGGGCTGGCGCAAGGGGCTCGCTCCGGTGCTCCGCCCGAGCGACGCGTCGACCGCGCGGCGCCTCGGCGCGATCCTTCAGGTCTGCGGGCTCCTCGTGGTCGCGGGACCGAGGTTCACGAGGGCCCCCGGGGGTCGCACGCTCGGAGTCACCTTTTCTACTCCCACGGGTAGCTCCCTTCCACCTCGGGCGGTCGAGAAGGCTCGCAAGCCCATCGAGCGCGAGTTCGACGTCGAGGTCCGGATCAAGGATGGCTGACCCCTCGAGCCACGTGCACGGCTACCCGGGGCGGTTGCTCGTCTTCGAAGGGCTCGACGGCAGCGGCAAATCGACCCAGGCCCGCCTCCTTGGAAAGTGGCTCTCCTCCCAAGGGTACCGGGTGTTCCACACGGAATGGAATTCCTCCGAACTCGTCTCCAACATCATCCGGCGGGGCAAGAAGAAGGGTCTCCTCACCCCGACCACCTTCTCGCTGCTCCACGCGACCGACTTCGCCGACCGGTTCGAGCGCCAGATCCTGCCTCCCTTGCGCGCGGGGTACCTTGTCGTCTGCGACCGGTACTCCTACACGGCGTTCGTTCGGGATTCGGCGCGGGGGTGCGACTCGGCGTGGGTCCGGAACATCTACGACTTCGCCCCGAGTCCCGACCGTACGTACTACTTCCGGGTGCCCGTCGCGGTCACGCTACGACGCAAGCTCGCATCCCGGCTGAAGATCTCCTATTACGAGGCCGGGATGGATCTCGGGCTCTCCGACGACATCACCGAGAGCTACCTGAAGTTCCAAGGGCGGCTCAAGCGCGAGTACGACCGCATGGTCACCCCGGATGCGTTCACGGTGATCGACGCGGAGCGACCCGTGGAACGGATCCAGATGGACCTGCGCCTCGACCTCCGCCCACTGCTCGAGGATTTTCCGACGGGGGAGACGTTGCAGCATGAAGGATAGG
Source organism: Thermoplasmata archaeon (assembly GCA_035532555.1). Classification (NCBI taxonomy): domain Archaea; kingdom Methanobacteriati; phylum Thermoplasmatota; class Thermoplasmata; species Thermoplasmata archaeon. The sequence goes on from DATKQS010000020.1 coordinate 131,834, forward strand.
ACCTACGGCACCCCGCTGCCCGGCGTATCGGAGGAGCCGCTCACCGGCCGCCTCATCGTCGTCGAGGGAGCGGACGCCTCCGGCCGCTCGACCGAGGTCGAGATCCTCCGCGAGTGGCTGGAGATCGAGGGTCACCCCGTGGTCGACACCGGTCTGCGCCGATCGACGCTGGTGAGCGAGCAGATCGATCGCGCGAAGGAGGGCCACACGCTCGGCGGGGCGACCCTCGCGCTCCTCTACGCCACGGACTTTGCCGACCAGCTCGAGAACAAGATCCTCCCGTCCCTCGCCGCCGGCAGCACCGTCCTCGCCGACCGATACATCTACACGCTCATGGCCCGGGCCGTGGTCCGCGGCGCGTCGCGCGAGTGGGCCCAGCGTCTCTACGGGTTCGCCCTGCGCCCCGATCTCACGGTCTTCCTGGACGCCCGTCCCGAGATCCTCATGCATCGGGCGATCTCCAAGTACGGCAGCCTCGACTACTGGGAGTCGGGGATGGATCTGTCGATCTCCTCCGACCGGTTCGAGAGCTTCCTCGAGTACCAGACGCGCCTGAGGCACGAGTTCGGGTGGATGGAGGAGCCGTACGGGTTCCGACTCATCGATGCGAACCGTCGCCCGGATCAGGTGCACCGGGACGTCGCCGAGATCGTGCGCCCACTCTTCGAGACGCCGCCGGAGAAGAAGCGGCGAACGCCCGTCCCGCCTACTTCCCGATTGCGGAGAGCTGGCTCCGAGTGACCAGCCACTCCAATCGAGCGGCTCCGGGCCGGATCGCGCGCGAGAACTCGAGAGCCGCGGCGCCGGCCTTGGAGAACCGGCTGAGGGGCACGCTGTCGCCGGTAAGCGCGAGCCCGATCAGCTGCTCGAGCCCCGGCTGGTGGCCGACCAGCAGGACCTCTGCATGGGGGGCCCGGACGGTGCGTCGAAGGTGCTCGAGGATCGGTCCGGGCGGTGCGCCCGGGCCGAGATCCGACCAGAGCTCGATCCGTGGGGGAGCGTCGAACGCCGCGGCGAACAGCTTCGCGGTCTGATGCGTGCGGCGGGCGGGGCTCGAGACGATCCGATCGAGATGGGGGACCTCGCGGGCGAACCCGACCCCGGCCCGTCGTGTCTTTCGCACCCCCGGCGGCGTCAGCGGGCGCGCCGCATCGTCCGGCCACCGGCGCGGGTCCTTCGGGGCCGCAGGTCCGTGGCGAACGAGATAGAGATGCACCGGGGAGAGCTACCCCTCCCAACCGATTTCATCCTTTGCCCGAGCTCACGCTCAGGCCGTGGCGGTCCCGCGCGCTCGAGCGCCATCCGAGCGCAGGAAGACCTCGAGGGTCGCCCGTACGAGCACGAGCGCGGCCAGGAACAGCGGGATCAGCATGGCGTCGCCCCACGGCCACGGGACCTTCGCCGCTTCTCCCAGCCAGAACGTGGCGAACGCAAAGAGGAGCGAAGTCGCCCCCAGCTTGAGCCAGGGAACCTTGATCCGGCGGATCCGTTCGTGGAGCACGACGGCGAGGCCGATCAAGAGGATGCCGGCCAGCGCCGCGCCGAGGACCGCGGACCACCCCTGACCGGTGGCGGCGATCGGGAGCAGCACGATCGCGGCCTCGGTGGTCTCCACGGCGCCGACCGTGAACCCGCCGCTGAACTGCACGGTGCGGGCGTTGCGCTGCGAGATCGCGGCCGTACCAACCGGGGCCGGTGCGCGCGCCCTCCGGTACGAGCGTAGCGTGCTCCGGAACAGGAAGATCCCGAAGGCGACGAGCACGATCCCCGACCCGACCAGGAGGTACTGGGAGGGCACCGCGAGAATGAACGCACCCGCCACCACCGTGATCGCCCCGATCACCGCCACGCCAGCGACCGCCCCGGCGGCGCCGTGGCGCAGGGTTCCCGTTTCGCCTTGGAGGGCAAAGATCAGCGCGACCACCTCCGTCATCTCAACGATGACGATCAGGAAGGCAAGGACGACCGTCGCTAGGTTCAGGGTAAGGTACACCTCGCGCTGAAAGAGTACGACCGCATAGCGTTCGCGCAGGTACCGGACGGTCCGGCGTTATATCCCGAAGCTCGCCTCGTGCGGAGCCATGACCGAACCGGCCGGCCGTGGCGTCGCGGGCATCCCGCCTGGAATGGTGGACCCCGTGATCGAGATCCTAGGCGCTTCCCCCTCCCCGGTCCGACGGCGAAAGCTCCTGGAAGAACTGGAGCGTCGCGGGCATCGGATCTCGCTCGCAGGGCTCAATCGTATCCTCCAGCGCCTCGCCGAATCCGGACGGACCGTCGAGACCCCGGACGGCGTCCGACTGAAACCGCGGGGCGGGTGACCGCCCCGCGACGTGCCGTCTAGTGGTCCTTCTTCTCGTCGTCGGAGCCCTTGAATCCCTTCTTGGCTCCGGTGCCGACGGCCTTGGCCCCGCTCCAGATTCCCTTGCCGACCTTACCGGCAACCTCTCCGGTCTTCTCGGCCACGTGCAGGGAACCCTCGGCCGCCCGCTGACCCATGCCTACTTCGTGGCCGCAGGCCGTGCAGTTCTTCGCGCCCTCGGTAAGCTCGGCTCCGCATGCTGAACACTTCATGATCGTTGGTCCCCCCGATGCCACGGTAAAATGCACTTCCTCCCGTTTAAACCTGCCGGATTTCCGAAGGAGAGCGGGCGGGGATGGGCCGGGACGGATTTGAACCGTCGATCTCCGCGTTGTAAGCGCGACGTCCTAACCGCTAGACCACCGGCCCGTGGTGGGGGGATGACCGCTCTCCCATCATGGGAGTATCGGTGCTGGAGTGCTCGCGATGACGCACCCGCACGGCGCTCCCCTTCGTCAGTCCCGTCATCAGCCGCCCCGGTAGGAGGGCTTCGCCGACCCCGAGCAGCCTCCCATCGCGCATCAGCACCACCGCATCTCCTACGCGGATGGCCGGATCCGCACGTCGAACGCCCGGGACGAACAGATCTCCGGCGAGGGTGAGCCCCTCCGAGACCTCGACCGCGAGCGGGGGATCGGGAAGGAGTCGCTGGCCGCCGGCGACCGTGAGGTGGAACAATCCCCGCTCCTCCCTCCACGTCGCGAGGTCGACGTGGGCCGGATCAACGAGGCGCTGGAACCACGGTCGTCCGGCGAGGCGGATCTTCCCCGCGAAGAGCCGGTCCGCGGCGGTCCGGCCGAACTGGAACGCGGCAATCTCCGCGAGTTCCTCCCGGACCACGGAGAGGGGTCCCCCGGAGGTGGGCCGGGACTCGACGAGCGCGCCGGCGACCGCGTCCCGCAGCGATGCGAGGGCCTCGGTCGTCGTGGTCCGATCGTCGCCGATCGTCCACGCGGTGGGAAGGCGCTCTCCGATCGCTTCGCGCACGAAGCCATACTCGGCCGGATCGAGGTGGGCCACGATCGCGCGGTATCGTCCCTGCCCGAGGATATGATGGAGGCCTTCCCGGATGGGCTGCCGCTCCGCCTCGGACCATTCGCCGGTCACCGGGATGTCGTACTGCCGAGCCGGGTACACATCCTCGAGCTCGCGCGGGACGAGTCCGACCGGAGAGCTAAGCGAGACGACGTGGACGCGCTCGATGGAACGGAGGCCCTCGAGAGCGCCCCAGAACCGTCGGTGCGAGCGGGAATTGCGGTACGGTTTGGTCCGGCTGCACGGAACGAGCAGCAGTACCTCTTTCGAGGCCGGTGGGCGGTACCGTTCGAGGAGGCGGGCGCGGAACCTCCGCATCTGTGGGCGACGCAAGGATTCGGCCAGGACGTACCGGCCCGTCCCATGACCGACGACGGGAGTGTATTCCTCCAGGAGATCCGCGAGGTCCCGGTCGGCGTACCGCAGCATCTCCGCCAAGGTGGGCTCGGCGGCGAGCCTCGCCTCCACCAGTTCCCTCAGCCGACCGACGCGCGAAGCGTGGTTGGCCCGGGCGAAGGCATCCCGATAGATCGCTCCGAGATCGCTCGCCACTGAGGTCGTCAACGATGTTTCGGGGGCCGACGTTCCCAGCGACTCGTCCAACTCCGTCCCCGCCGACGAAAGGATCTCGCCTTCGGTCGTATCCATGAGATCGATGCCGAGGTACTGCAGCATGGGGATCCGGTGGGGCAGTGCCACGCGGGGCGCCCACAGTAGGGGCGCCGGTCCGAGCTCCTTGCGGATCGCGCCGATCGCTTGGATGAACGACTCTCCGTCCGACCACAGCGCCCGCGCGTTCCCGAGGACCAACAGCTCCGGACGGGCCGCGCGCAGGCGCTGAAGCGCATCGGCGGGCGGCGGCCAGTGGACCACCCAACTCCCGAACCCGGCTTCGGAAGCGCTTCCGCCCGCTCCGGTGATCTCGGGGGCGGGGACCGGGAAGGTGAGGTCCACGGAGCGAGTGCCATCGCCGATCGCCAGATGGCGATGCCCGGGGAGAGTTCCCGCGACGGTGGAGACGCACAGCCGGCCCGGTGGGGCACGGTCGCTGGGCCGTTCGAGCAGCGCCGGTACGGGGAACGATAGGTTCCCGACCGTCCCCCGACCGATCAGCCCGAGCCCTTCGATCCGATCCACCGTGCGGGTCATGGGACTCCTCCTGGGCTGGAGGTCACGGAGGGGAAACGGGTTTCGGCGCTACGGGGAGCCGCCCGTCTTCGCGGGGTCGCGCCGGCGGCGCCCTCCCGCGGGCTTGGGGAAGTACGCTTCCCACTGCGCGATGAGGGCCTCTCGGCGGTCGGCGCCCGCCTCGCTTCGTCCGCGCTTTCCGAACATGGGATCGTGCGTGTCGCGGACCGCCCGCAGGAACGCCTCCGGGTTCGCGCTGGCCTGCTCGAAGCCGTACAGGATCAACTGTCGTAGGAAGCTCGACCGACCCCGCCAGCCGATCCGGCGGCGTACCGCGGGATTGAGGTGGCGTTTCGCCATTCGCCAGACGTCGTTCGTTGTCTTGTAATCGCGCACGGACAGGCTGATCATCACCTGCGGCATACTTCGGGCCTCCTCTCTCCTTCCCGTATATAACAGGATTCGTCGCGCGCTTCCTCCGTCTCAGAAACATCGCCCCCGCGGGCGCAATCCGCGAGGGATCCGCGCGCCTTACGCGATGAATATGGCCACGGCGGCCCCGACGAGGTAGATCGCGCTCATCAGGAAGTGGCGCCGGAACGCGACCCGCGTAGCTGCGGTGTGCCGCAGGAGCTGGTAGTCGGTGATGACGGCCACCATCGCGATCGCAGCGAGTCCGATGGGGTAGGCGATCCCGAGACCGAGCACGAAGCCGAACGCGGCGAGCAGGATCAGCGCTCCGGCGTGCAGCACGGGTACGAGGTAGGTCGACCGACGCACGCCGACGAGAAGGGGGAGCGAGTGCAACTCGAGCGCACGGTCGCTCGCGAGGTCGCCGAGGCTGTGGATTGTCTCGAACGCGGTCCCCCACAACAGGAGGCCTCCGACGGCGAGGAGGGCGACGGGTGGGAGCGTGCCCTGGACCGCAATGAAGACCGCGGCGGGCACGATCGCCTCGACCAGTCCGAGGAACGGGGTGGTCCAGGCGGTGATGCGCTTCGTGTACGTGTACCCGTACACCATCGCGAGCGCCACCGGGGACAGATAGAACGCGAGCGGGTTCAGGAAGTAGGAGACCACGATCAGCAGGGCCGCGCTCGCGAGCGAGAAGGCGAGCGCGAACTCCGGGCGCGCGCGGCCGGTGACGAGCACCCGGTTCTGCGTTCGGGGGTTGACCGCGTCCTGCGCGCGATCGGCCCAGCGGTTGAAGCTGTGGCCCGCGTTGCGAGCCGCCAGGAACGCGATGACGATCAGAAGGAACGTCGCCAGCGAGGGAAGGCCCTTCGAAGCGATGAAGATGAAGGCGAGGGCGAACGGAAGGTTCAGTCCGAGGGTCTGGATCTCGAGCAGCCTGCCGAAGTCCCACCACCGCCCGGAGGCGTCTGTCGGTGGATCGGTCACGGCTGCGGCGGGCGGAAGAGGCGGGCGAGTGACGGGTCGCTCGCGATCAAGCGTTCGGCGGCCTGGCACGTCGCGTCGTCCATCCGGATCTCCTCCGGCCACGGACGGGGGAATCCGTCCTCGAGTCCTTTCTTGGTCGCGTCGATGCCGATCTTCGCCCCGAAGTTGGGAACGGGGTTGGAGATCGACAGCTGGTCGACCGGTCCGCGGGAGAGCTCGAAGTCCCGCTCCGGATCCGCCTGCAGGCCGACCCGGTAGAGGACCTCGGAGAGATCGTGGACGTTGACGTCGGCGTCCACGACGACGAGGTAGCGCGTGAACATCATCTGGCCCAAGCCCCAGAGGGCGTGCATCACCTTGCGGGGCTGGCCGGGGTAGGACTTTCGGATCGAGACGATCCCCACGTTGATGAACAGGCCTTCGAGAGGCAGGTTCATGTCCACGAGCTCGGGGAGGATCAACCGGATGACCGGTAGGAAGATCCGCTCCACCGCTTTTCCGAGGATCCCGTCCTCGGTGGGGGGTCGGCCCGTTACGGTCCCGAGGTACACCGCTCGCTCCCGGTGCGTCACGTGCGTGACGTGGAAGACGGGGAACGGTTCCGGGAGCGAGTAGTATCCGGTGTGATCTCCGAACGGTCCTTCGATCTTGCGCTCGGTGGGATCGACGTACCCTTCGAGCACGATCTCGGCCTGCGCCGGGACCTCCAGATCCACCGTGCGAGCCGGCACGAGCTCGACCGGTTCGGAGCGCAGGAAGCTCGCGAAGGCGAAGTTGGAGATCCCCTCCGGGACCGGAGCGAGCCCGGAGAACACGGTCGCCGGGTCGGCGCCGATGACCGCCGCGACGGGCATACGCTCGCCCCGTGCGGCCCATTTGCGGAAGTTGCTCGCCCCGATGCGGTGCAGCTGGGCGTGGAATCCGAGCGTGTCGGGGCCATACTGTTGGAGGCGGTAGATCCCCGTGTGCGGCTCGTTCGTGTCGGGGTCCTTCGTGATAACGACCGGGAACGTTACGGTCCGTCCTCCGTCCTTCGGCCAGCACTTCAGGATCGGCAGCCGGTCGAGGTCCACCGTCGGTTCCTCGACCTCTTGGCATGGGCCCGCGCGGACCCGTTTCGGCGCGAGGGACCGTAGGGTGGAGAGCGCCGCGATCGTTCCCCCGAGGTCCCGGATCGCTCCCACAAACCCGGCCGGCGGGCGCAGGTGAACGAGCTCTCCGATGCGCTTCGAGGTCGCATCGACGCTCGGATCCCCGAGCGCGAGCGCGATCCGACGGGTCGAGCCCAGCACGTTCATCGCGACGGGCATCGTGCATCCCTCCACGTTCTCGAAGAGGAGCGCGGGGCCGTCCCGAGCGAGGACCCGTTGGGTGATCTCCGTGATCTGGAGATCGCGGCTCACGGGCGATCGCACCCGAACGAGATCGCCCTGAGCATCGAGAGCCTCGAGAAACTCCCCGAGCGAGCGGTACGCCATCGGGTGGGGCGACGCCGCCACCGCTCATGAGTCCGGCGACGCCCGGGCAGGTTCATATGGGAACCCTCGGTCGGAGGTCCGCGATGCAGACGGTGACCCTCGAGTTCTCGACCGAGCACCTGGTTGCTCTCGGCCTCATTCCCGAAGGGTTCTTCGAGAGGTACGAGGAGGTCGAGCTGCTCGAGACCCTCCGGCTCGAGCAAGGGTGGCGGCTCCAGCTCGTCCGGGTCCGCCGACGAGGGCCCCTGAAGAGCGCCGCGGAGCTCCTGCGAGAGTCCCGCCGCATCCGGCAGATCTACGGGCTCGAGAGCTTCGAGCTGCTCGAACGGCGTCCGCGCAGCCGCGACTACATCCTCCTCATCCGCCAACGAAACTCCGAACGGCTGCGGTACCTGCTCGCCATGGCCCGCGGCCGGATCTCTCCCACGGTACCGTTCCGCATGACGAGCGAGAAGGTCGTAGCGAGCTTCCACGGCGAAGAGGCGGTGCTGCGCCGGGTCCTGCGCTGGCTCGCCAAGGAGGAGTTCCCGTTCCGCGTGCTTCGCGCCTCGCACCGTCCGTTCACCGAGGATTCTTCGTCGTCGCTCACCCCGCTCCAATCGGCCCTTGCCGCACGGGCCTGGGCCCTCGGCTACTACACGGTGCCCCGTCGGATCACGCTCACGCGGTTGGCTCGCCTCACGGGCCGAAGCCCTCCGGCCCTCGGCAAGATTTTGCGCCGGGCCGAGGGCCGGTTGGTGGCGCGGTTCCTCTCGGCCGAGTCTGCGGCCGCGGGCCCCGAAGCCGACCCGGCCGACCACGGGAAGCCGTCTTGAAGCTCGCTCGCATCGAGGAGTTCGATGGCGCCCCGCGTGCGTACGGTGGTCCTGGAGAGGATCGCGGGCATGGTCCACGCCCGGCTTCCCGCGCGCGCGACCGCGGGTTCGGCCTGCTTTGACCTCGCGGCCGCGGAGGCAGCCGACCTCATCCACGGTACGGTCACGCTCGTGCGCACCGGCTGGAAGATGCGCGCACCGAGGGGGACATTTCTCGAGGTCCGGCCGCGGAGCGGTCTCGCCTCCCGCGGTGTGCTCATGGTCAACGCTCCGGGGACGATCGATCGCGACTACTCCGGGGAGATACGGATCCCGATGTCCTACCTCTTCGATGGGACGTACCACATCGAGGTCGGGGACCGGATCGGGCAGATCCGCGTGGTCGAAGATCTTCCCGCTCGATTCCGCAAGGGAACGGTCGCCCCCGTCGCCTCGCGACGCGGCGGATTCGGAAGCACCGGCCGATAGTCCCCTACGGCTCGTACTCGGTCATCAGACGCTGCACGGTGTGGGCCGGTGGCGGAGGGAGGATTTCGCCGGCCCGGGCCTTCGCCTCGATCTCCTCGAGCATCGAGTGCATGCGGCGCTCGCGGGAGGCCGCTCCCCGGTTCATGCCTTCGTCGCGGGTCCCCTCGGCCACGAGGACGATCGCGCGGCCCGCCCGCGCGCGGCCGGTCCGGCCCCGACGCTGGATGGTCCGAATCACGTCCGGCAGGGGCTCGTAGAAGACGACGAGGTCCGTGGCGGGAATGTCGAGGCCTTCCTCCGCGACCGATGTGGCGACGAGGACGTTGATCTCCCCCGCCCGGAACCGATCGAGGAGCGCCACCTGGTCCTTCTGGGAGAGGCCGGGGTCGTCGGTCCGGGTCGCCTGTCCCACGAAGCGTCCCGCCCGAACCGCAGGGCTTCCGAGGCGCTCGAACTCCAGGAGGAGCCGATCGACCGTGTCCCGGTACTGCGTGAAGATGATGGCCCGCCCGTTCGGGCGCTGACGTAGCTCCTCGGCCACGATCGAGACCGCGGCGGCGATCTTCGGGTGTTCTAGGGTCGTCCGTTCGATCCGTCGGCGCACCTCGAGCACGTCCGGGTCTTGCAGGAAGGCACGCTGGGCCGGCGTGATCCGACCTCGCTCGGGCCGGTCCTGTCGTTCGAAGAAGGCGCGGAGCGCTTCCACTCCCTGGCTCTCGGCGAGCTCGACCGCGTGCTGCCCCTTCATCGCGGCGGCCTGGGCCGTAACGGCGGCCCAGAGCCCCGGGGCGGCCGCGGTCCCGCGGCTCCGGTCCACCGAGAGCTGTCGATGTAGCCGTTCGCCCACGGTCAGCAGGGTCCGTCGAGTGGTCTCCCCGGGAGGGAGCAGATCATAATGCCGCAGGACTTCCATCTGCCGAGCGACCGCGGCCTTCAACAGGATCGCGAGGTGGCGCATCTCGACCGGGACAGGGATCGTCACCGTCTCGACGCCGATGTCGTGGATGTACGGGCGAACGTCCGGCGAATCCTCGGTGCGGTACTCGAAGTGTTCGATATCGAGATTGTACCAGACCGCCTCGATCCGTTCCTTCCGGGAGCCCGGCGAAGCGGTCAAAGCGAGAACGCGAGCGCGGGGCCCATCGCGGTTGGCGAGACCGACCGCAACGTACGGGTAGTTACCGACCGCGCGGTGCGCCTCATCGAATACGATCGTCGAGAAGCCCTCGAGCGTGAATCCCCGACCGAGCAGGTCATTGGCGATCACCTGGGGGGTCGCTACGACGATCTGGGGAGGGTGGAGCAGTGCGGCACGTCGTTCGGGGGTGATCGCCCCGGTGAGCGTGAGCGGTGGCGGGCCGAGAATCGAAGCGGCCACCGATCGCGCGTGCTGCACGACGAGGGGGCGAGTGGGAGCCATGAACAGGATCGAGCGATCGGGATACCGCCTCAGCTGTTCGGCGATCACCCGCAGGGCGATCGCGGTCTTTCCAAGGCCCGTGGGGAGGATCGCGAGGGTGTTGCGGTCGACCACGACCTTCGCGATGTTCGCCTGATACTCCCGGTCGTCGAGCGCATTCGGCTTCAGACGCGGGTGCACGACGGCCGTCATCGCCCTCGACCGTCGGACGCCACCGAGCGCAGATTAACTAGTCTCGGCGTGCGGGAGGTCGATGGTGGCGCTCTGGACGGTCGTGTTCCTCCTCGTCCTGGCCGTCGCGGCCCTCGTGTACCAGGGGCTGGCCATCCTGTTCTCCTACGAGATGCCCCGACTCGATCCGATGGCGTCCCGCGAGGGGCCGCCCGCGTCGATCCCCGAACTCAGCGTCGTGATCGCGGCCCGGAACGAGGTCGTCGACCTGCCGCAGACCCTCGAGGATCTTCTGGCTCAGGATTGCGTGCCGGGGGAGATCGTGGTGGTCGACGGAGGATCGACCGACGGAACGGCGGCCGTCATCGACGCGCGGTCTCCCCGGGTGCGCCGTATCGACGAGCCGCCGTTGCCGAAGGGTTGGGTGGGAAAGAGCTGGGGGTGTTGGACGGGAGCACGCGCCACCCGGGGGAAGTGGATCCTGTTCATGGACGCGGACGTGCGGACGCACCGCGCGGCCGTGCGGACGGTGCTCGAGTGGGCACAGCGCGAGCAAGCCGATCTCGCATCGATCGGATCCCGGATCGATATGCGCTCGTTCTGGGAACGGGTGGTCCTCCCGTTCTACGTCCAGATGGTGCTCGTCCATCTGCGATCCTCGCGCGTCAACCGACTCCGATCGAGGGCCGCTACGGCGAACGGCCAGTTCCTCCTCGTCCGCCGGGAGGCCTACGAACAGCTGGGGGGACACGAGTCGGTCCGCGCTGCGGTACTGGAGGATGTCGCACTCGCAGAGCGGTTCCGGAACGGCGGCCGGGCCCTGAGGTTCGCGTGGGCGCCGGATCTGGCCTCGACGAGGATGTACCGCGGCCGAGAGGAGATGTTCGACGGACTTCTCAAGACGGTCCACGGGACGACGTACTCCTCCACCGTGCAGATCGGACGCCTCGCAGGGCTGATCGGCCTCTTCCTCCTCCCGCTCGGGCTCCTCCCGCTCGGGTGGGTGGTCGGCAGCACGGCCCTGATGGCCATGGGGGTCGTCCTGTGGGTCGCGCTCTTCGGAAAGCACGTCGCCTTCGCCCGGGCGGTCGGGGTACCCGCCGCGTACGGTCTCCTCTACCCGGTCTCCGTCGCCTACTACATCGCGGTTCTCGCTGCGTCGATCGGTCGCGGGGGTTCCCGTCGCCCGGTCTACTGGAAGGGACGGGCGTACGACATCCGCCCGTGACGTCGGGAACCTTCCCCGGGGCCCTCGGCCCCGCCCTCAACGCATATGTGGGCGCCCCCCATCGAACCGAGTACCATGGCGGAAGCGAACGGATCGAAGTACCAGCTCTTCATCGACGGTGCCGAGATCCCCGCGAGCCGCGGCGAGCGAGCCACCCTCACGGACCCCGCGACGGGGGAACCGATCGCGGACCTCGCCATCGGCGGTCCGGAGGACGCACGCCACGCGATGGAAGCGGCCGAACGAGCGTTCCGCGAATCCGGCTGGGCTGCGGATGACGGAAGCGCACGCGCACGGGCGCTTCGCCGGCTGGCCGATCTGCTCGAAACGGAGGCCGAGTCGATCGCGCGCCTGGAGACCCGCAACATGGGCAAACCGCTCCGCGAGTCGCGCGGGGATCTCCAGTACGTGGTCCGGACGCTCGAGTACGTCAGCGGGCTCGCCGACAAGGTCCAGGGAGAAACGATCCCGGTCCCCGGACCGCGGCTCGCGTACACGCTGCGCGAGCCGCTCGGGGTCACGGTCCACATCGCCCCCTGGAACTATCCGCTGCTGCTCGCCATCCGGTCCGTGGCCCCGGCCCTCGCCGCGGGGAACGCGGTCGTCCTCAAGCCGGCAAGTCTGACCCCCCTGACCGCCATCGCATTCGCCCGTCTCGCCCACCGGGCCGGTATCCCCAAGGGGATCCTCAACGTCGTGGTCGGCCCCGGGAGGTCGGTCGGCGAAGCGCTCGCGCTCGATCCGCGCTGTCGCTCGATCTCCTTCACCGGAAGCGGAGAGATCGGCCTGCGGATCGCCGAGATCGCCGCTCAGCGAGTGATCCCGGTCACGCTCGAACTCGGTGGCAAGAGCCCCGTGATCGTGTTCCCGGATGCCGACCTCGACCGGGCCGCGAAGGGGATCGGCTACGGGATCTTCGGGAACGCGGGCCAGATGTGCTGGGCCGCCTCCCGGCTCATCGTGCACGAGAGCGTGCACGCCCCGCTGCTCGAGAAGGTACGCGCGATCGCCGACGCCACGAAGCTCGGCCCCGGGCTCGAGGACGGGATCGAGATGGGCCCCCTCGTCTCCGCCGATCAAGCCGTGAGGGTCCTCGAGTACGTGCGGAGCGCGCTCTCCGACGGTGGAGTTCTGGTGGCCGGCGGGAATCGTCCCGCCGAACCCCGGCTGGCCCACGGTCACTTCGTCCGGCCGACCGTGCTCGACCAGGTCCCTGGAGAGTCGCGGGCCGTTCGGGAGGAGATCTTCGGACCCGTTCTCTCGGTGTTCTCGTTCAAGGACGCCGAGGACGCGATCCGCATCGCCAACGACACGCGCTACGGGTTGTTCGCGGCGATGTGGACGAAGGACCTCGCCATCGCCCACACGGTCTCTCGACGCCTTGAGGCGGGGATGGTGAGCATCAACGAAGCGCCGAACACCTTCCCCCAGACCCCGTTCGGCGGATTCAAGGAGAGCGGGATCGGCTTCGAGCAAGGAACGAAGGTCCTCGAATCGTACACCCGCCGAAAGAACGTGATCGTGAACGTTGCTCTTCCCCGGAAGAAGGCGGATACATAGGCGCGGACGAGGCGTTCCGCTCGAAGGTTCGTACGAAACCCCCTAAGAACCTCCCTAGGCTCCGAGGGCGTCCACGATGCCGGAGTCGGTCAGCCCCTCGACGACGTGGGGGGAGTGCGCATTCTGCGGGAACGCCGTGCCCCCGACGTCCGCCGTCTGCCCGATCTGCGGGGCGGGCGAGCCCGTCCGCGCCGGGACGATCGCGCGAGCTCCCCGCCGGGTCCAGCGACGCCTCAAGCTGCTCGGAGCCTTCCGGATCCTCATCGTGGCCGGCGTGGTGGTGGTGCTCGCCTTCCTCGTCATCCAGCCGGTTCTCTCCGGACCCCCGGTCCTCGCCGATCCCCTGACCACTTCGGGAACGTACACGATCGGTGCGGGAAACTCCACGGTGCTGGCGGGCGAGGTCAGCGGCGAGGACTTCATCACCGGCAACTTCTCGGTGGTCGCTCCCGTGGGCACGACGATCGGATTGACCGTGTACAACACGACCGAGTACTCGCAGTTCCTCGCCGGGGACAATCCCCAGAACCAGACCTGGTACAGCCCGGGAAATTCGGGCCCGATCACCTTTGCGGCCTACTACACGGACACGTACTACTTCGTGTTCTCGAACCCGTATCCGACCACGAGCGGCATCACCGTCACCGTGTACATCGCGACCCAGTACCAGACGAACGTGAACTCGTTCGCCTAGCCGGGTCGGCGTGGCCCCTACTCGGCGGCGTCGCTCGGAGGGGTGGGCACCCGGGTGAGATATTCCGAGGGGACCTGATCGGCGAGAAAGACCGTCTTGCCCGCCCGCATGATCACGAGGCCGTCCCCGCGCGCGCGCTTCGCATCGATCTCGAGGATCACCGGGTTCGGGCGCCGGACCAAGCCGGCGTTCCGGGCGTCCTGGGCGGTCTTGGAGAGGTGCACCTTGCGCCGATCGGACGGCTTGAGGCCGACCTCGAGGACGATAGCGGCCTCCTCCTCGGTCACGGGATAGTAGAGCTGGTCGGGCACGTTCTCGGTCGGCAGATCGAGAGCGACCTCGAGCGTATGACCGTAGGTCGCGCGGATCCGGTCGTCCCGGACCTCGTACCGTCCCTTCGCGTCGGTCTCCGCGATCGCCACCAAGTGGTGGACACGCAGCCAGTGGTAGACGCGGTGCTGCTGGGATATCGCGCGGACGATCTGGGGCAGCGAGACCCAGCCGCGCTCGTCCATCGTGAGGTGGTAGCGGTCGGGGAAGTGGCGCAGGATGCCCGTCAGGATCCGACCGAGGTGGTCGAGCTCCCGGTCGTCCATGAGGAACTTCGAGGGTTGCCCGCAGACCGGGCAGTTGTCGCCCCGAAAGTAACCGTGCTGGTCGCACTCCTTCAACATCGGGCGCGGTCCCCTACGTGCGGATCTTGTCGGCCTTCTTGTCGAAGTCCGTGACCAGGTCGCCGTACATGTCCGCGAGATCCTTGAGGACCCGCTTGAGCACCTGCTGGGGCTTCTCGCCCTTGGTCTTCAGGTAGAGCGTCGGCCGGTCGAGGTACGGGTGTCCGATATAGTACCGAGCCTCCACGACCTTCTCCTCGCGCTGCAAGGCTTCCACCAAGGGGATGAGGAGGGTCTCCTCACCCTGCGGAAGCTCCAAGCGGAGCGTATCCGATTCTCGTTCTGCGACTCGAACGTCCATCGGCGGCCTATGGGAAACGGGCCACTAGGGCCCCGTTCTTAAGGGTGGCGGGGCCGAATGCGCGGCGGCACGCGCTCCCGTACGCGGCAGCGCATGCACGCACCGCGGACCACTCCGTCCCGACGTGCCTATAACTCCTCCAGCTTCCTCCCCGGCCGAATGCGCGTCCTGGTGGTCGGGGGCGGAGCCCGGGAGCACGTGATCGCCCGCGCCTTATCCATCGCCGGGGCCAAACTCGTCAACGTCGCCCCCCACACGAACCCGGGCATCGCGCGCCTCGCCCGCGCTACCGCGCGCTCGGAGATCACGGACGCCGATGCGGTCGTGGCCTTCGCCGAGCGCCAAGAGATCGATTACGCGGTGATCGGCCCCGAGGCCGCGCTCGCCGCCGGCGTCACGGACGCGTTGCGCGCCGCGGAGATCTCCGTCGTGGGGCCCTCTGCCGCGGGGGCCCGGATCGAGTCGTCGAAACTGTTCTGCCGCGAGCTGCTCGCCCGCTACGGGGTCGGGGGCCAGCCGCGATTCGAAGCACCTAAGAGCATTGACGAGGTCGACGCCCTGGCGCAGCGCTTCGGGACCCCGTTCGTGGTCAAACCGAGCGGACTCACCGCCGGCAAGGGGGTGTGGGTCCAGGGGTCGGATTTCGCGGAGGTCAAGGAGGGCGCGGCCTACGCGAAGAGCCTCCTCATGCAGGGCCAGCGGGTCCTCTTTGAGGAGAAGCTCGTCGGCGAGGAGTTCAGCCTCATGGCGTTCGTCACCGACTCCGGCATCTATCCGATGCCCGTCGTGCAGGATTTCAAGCGCGCCTTGGAAGGGGACAAGGGCGGCAACACCGGAGGGATGGGAGCCTACTCCCAGCGTGATCATCTCCTACCGTTCCTCCCGGCCGCCGACCGCGACGTCGCGGTCGAGATCATCCGACAGACCGTCGCGGCGCTCCGCACGGAGGGGATCGAGTACCGAGGGATCCTCTACGGCGGGTTCATGCTCACGGCGCAGGGCCCGAAGCTCGTGGAGTTCAACGCTCGCTTCGGCGACCCGGAATCGATCAACGTCCTCTCGCTCTACGAGGAGGGGAACTTTGACGAGCTCCTGTTCGGGGTCGCGAGCGGCCGGGTCGACCCCAACCTGGTGCGATTCCGCCTTCGGTCGACCGTCCTGAAGTACATCGTCCCCCCCGGGTACGGCGACAAGCCCCGACCGGGGGGGATCCTTCGACTGGACGAGCCCGCGATCGAGGCGGAGGGAGTCCACGTCTACTTCGGGAGCGTCGAGGAGGTCGGTCCGTCGACCGTTCAACTCGGTTCGGGACGGGGCATCGCGCTGGTCGGAGAAGCGAGCGCGATCCACGAGGCCGGAGCCCGGGTCGAGATCGCCCTCGCCCACGTCGAGGGCGAGTTCTACGTGCGCCACGACATCGGGACCAACGAGGACCTCGCGCGCCGACGCGAGCACATGCGCCAGATCCTCGCCCCGGGCGCGAAGCCGTCGCCCCTTCCGTTGAGCGTCGCTCCGGCCGCGGCTCCCCCTTCGAGCGCGGCATCGCCGGACCGGTTCCCGTAGGTTCCCCTCGCGCGAAGGGTCAAATACGGCTGGCTCCCTCGAATCGTCTCCCTATGTTTTGCCCCAAGTGCAAGCGCTTGATGCGCCCGGACACCGCGGCCCACCGCTGGGTCTGCCCGGCGTGCGGAGCCACCGTCCCCCTCGGCTCGGGCAAAGAGGTGGGCCGCTCGACCCCGAAGGAGCGCGAGGTCTCGGTCGTGGAGACGAAGTCGGTGACGCTGCCGACGGCGAACGAGGTCTGCCCCAAGTGCGGCAACGACACCGCCTACTGGGTGCTCCGCCAAACCCGGGGCGCGGACGAGCCCGAGACCCGGATCTTCGAGTGCACGGTGTGCGGCCACAAGTGGCGAGAGTACCAATGAGCTCCACCGCGTTCTCCGCGATCGAGCGTGCGTTCCGTCCGGGGGCGATCGGCGCACCGATCACCGTGCGAGGTTGGGTGCTCGGCTCGCGATCCTCCGGCGGGATCCTGTTCATCACGCTCCGCGACCGCACCGGCGTCGTGCAGGTCACCGGGCGCAAGGATGCGCTGGGGGAGGTGCCGTTCACCGCCGCCGAGCACGTCCAGAACGAGGGAGCCATCGCCGTCGAGGGCACCGTCGCGGAGGACCGGCGAGCGCCCGGAGGGCGGGAGATCCGCGCATCGCGGATCGTCGTCATCGACGCCGGAGAGCCGTACCCGATCTTCCAGGAGCAGACCGAGGAGTTCCGGCTCGACAAGCGGCACCTGGTCATCCGCTCGCAGGACCACGTCGCCACGTTCCGCGTGAAGGCCGAGCTGTTGAGGACGTTCCGCGAGTTCATGGACCGCGAATCGGTCCTCGAAGTGACGCCGCCGATCCTGAGCGGCAACGCGGCCGAAGGAGGCGCCGAGGCGTTCGAGATCGATTACTTCGGACGACCCGGATACCTCTCCCAGACCGCCCAGCTCTACCTCGAGGCGCTCCTCGTGCCCAACGAGCGCGTCTACGCGCTTACCCCGTCGTTCCGGGCCGAGAAGATGCGCACGCCGCGGCACCTGACCGAGTATCTCCACCTCGAGGGCGAACTCGCCTGGACGGATCTCGACGGACTGCTCTCGTTCGTCGAACGGATGATCGAGTACGTCTGTCGCGCGATCGCCGAGCGGCGACCGACCGAGCTTCGGCAGCTCGGACGGGCGCCGGAGGACCTCGCCGCCGTCCGCGCACCGTTCGAGCGGGTCCCGTACGCCGCTGCGATCGAGGAGCTGCAGAAGAAGGGGTTCGCGATCGAGTGGGGCGCGGACTTCGGCACCGCCGAGGAGCGAGCGCTCACGATCGAGCGGACCGCGCCGATCTTCCTGACCCGGTTCCCGCGCGAGCTCAAGGCGTTCTACATGCTACGCACCCCCGGCGACCCGCGCACGGTGGAAGCCGCGGACCTGCTTGCTCCCGAGGGCTACGGGGAGATCGTCGGCGCCTCCTGCCGCGAGACGAGCATCCCGAGCCTGCTCGAGCGCCTCGCCCAGCTCGGTATCGATCCGGCCGCCTACGAGTGGTATCTCGACCTGCGACGCCATGGAAACATCGAACACGCGGGCTTCGGCCTCGGCGTCGAGCGCGTGCTGCGCTGGATGCTGCGTCGGGAGCACATCCGCGACACGACGCCGTTTCCGCGGACACCGAGCCGACACACTCCGTAGCGGGCCGCCCGGAGACGGCAAAGGTTCAAGAACGGTCGCAGTAGTGCGTGCGACGTAGCGGCTTTCTCTCGGGGGGCACAGCGTGGCACTTCAACGACAATCCGATCGTGAGGAATCGAGCGCCAAGCCCGCCCCGCCGGCGCCCGGGGATCTCCTTGTCGAGCGGATCACTCACCGGGACGTTCCCGAGGTCGCCGCGCTTCTGAAGAGGGTCTGGGACGCGCAGCGCCCTGAGCTCCCCCCCGAGCTCGTGAAGGAGTGGGAGCCGACCCCGCTCGAGTTCACGAGCCGGATGGAAGGAGTGACGTTCTACGCCGCCCGGCGCGACGGACGGCTCATCGGGCTCATCGGCTGCGAGCTGGACGGTCGCAGCGCGCACTTCCACACGCTCGTCGTCGATCCGACCGCTCGCCGCCAAGGAGTAGGGAGCGCCCTAACGCGGGCCGGCATCGAATGGGCCCGGCGCAATGGGTGCGCGTCGATATGGTTCGATCATCTCACACTGTTCACCGCGCTCCCCCCACTGCTCAAGCGCCTCGGATTCACCGAGGCCGGCGTTCTCCACCGTCACCTGTACAACGAGGACGTACGGTACTTCGAACAGATCCTCTAAGCCCGATCTCCCGAACTCCCGCCTCTCCGCATCGGGACGACCGATGTTCCCCGGATCCGAACCCGGGGTCCTGCAGGGGGTGAGATTTGAACTCACGGACTCCTACGAGACTAGGACCTCAACCTAGCGCCTTTGACCAAGCTGGGCCACCCCTGCAGAGGGCCGGTCGCGCGACCGATGCGCCGAGGATAACGCTTTCGAAGGCGAGGGCCCGAACGGAAACGCGCTGCGCTCGTACGGCGCCCAACGATCGTGCGGGCCCCGCCTACGAAGAGAAACGTCTATAATCGAAAGGCCGTGGGGCCGACCATGACTCCTCGCGGGGGTGACGACCGTCCCGAGATCGCCTTTCGGGAGACGACCACGGGTCACCCGATCGTCTTCATCGGCCAGAAGCCGACGATGACGTACGTCTTCCAGCTCGTCGCGCAGCTTCACTCCGGTGCCGGACCGGTGATCGTGAAGGCCCGCGGGAACGCGATCGGGAAAGCCGTCGACGTGGTCGAGGTCGTCCGGCGCCGCCTCCTGCAAGGCCAAGTGACGATCGGCCCGATCTCGATCGATACCGAACGCCTGACGAACCGCGACGGCCGGGACGCGAACGTCTCCTCGATCACGATCTCGGTGGCACGGACGGCATCGGAGCCGGCGCCACCGGTGCCGTCGAAGTAGGACGCGCGGCGCGGACCACCCAGGTTCCCGCCCAGCGATCGCCGATCCGTTGCCGCTCGGAGCTCAGCACCATCACCAGGATCGCGAACGCGCCGAACAGGACCGTCGCGGTGAGAGCGATCCCGAGGAAGTACAGGAACGCGATGAGATTGGTGAGGTTCCCGAAGACGACCGCGTTCGCCGCGCCCACGCCTCCGTGGGCGAGGATCGCGACCGCCGCGGAGAGCCCGAGCCCGATCGCGCTGTAGGTGGCGAGGCGCGGGGCGGCGCGCACGAACGCGGCGAGCCAGCCCGGCCGCCGGAAGTTCCGGTCGCGCACCTCGAGCCCGAGCATCCATTTCCCGAGGGTCGCGCCGAACGCGGTTTCCGAGATCACGTCGTAGAGGAACGCGACGGCGATGTAGCCATAGGCCGCCGTGACGAACGAGACCGCCGAGAGCACATCCACGAGCGAGCCGCCGATGCTGGCCGCGAGGAACCACCACACGGCCACCGCCGGGACGGTGACGAGGGCCAGATCGATGGCGTAGGCCGCGATGCGCGCACGGAGCGACGCGAGGCGCGGGGTCCACAGCGATCGCCCGACCCCGACGAGCATCCGCGCCGCCAACCATGCGCGCATGGCTTCGGGCGGATCGGCCGGAGCCGTTGCGGCCAGCGCATCCAGGTTCGCCTGGTCGGCAACCACCCATCCCGGGGCCCCGAGCCCGCTCCACGGGTGGGCCGGATCGGGGGCCCCGGGAAGTTCGAGGACGCGATGGGCCTGCGCAGCGGCGTCGTGAGCGGCGACGCTCGCGGCCCGGATCGAATCGGCCGGCCGGCCGTCGTACTGTTCCTGCAGCGAGCGGGCCAAGCGATGGGTGGGAGAGGCCGGTGGGATCGAGCCCGCGTCGTCGGGGACGGGAGTCCAGCCTCGTTCGAGGAGGTGGTGGGCGGCGTAGGCCGCGGCGAGCGCGAGGAGTCCGGATAGGTACAGGAGATCGAGAATGTCCGCGCCTCCGATGACGTAGAGGTTCATCGGTCCCGGTCCGTAGAGAGGGGGTTGACGGAGCACGTCGGCCCCGACAAGCACGCCGAACGTCGTGGCGGAGTAGGCCATGGGCAGCGCGAGCGCTTCGCGTCCTGCGAACAGCGGCCGTGCGATCAGGACCGCGACGAACCCCGCGAGCACGGGGGTGATCACATAGATCGGGAACTGTTCTTCGATGCCGGCGCCCGGCACCGTGTACGAGGCGAGGAAGGTCAGCACGGTCACTCCCGAGGTCAACGCCACGAGGCCGGCCACCCGCCGTCCTGCGGACGACGGGGCGTCGCCGAGAAGCCGGGGCGCGAGGACGAACGCCGCGAGGGAGAAGGCGACGGCGATCGCGGTGACGGCGATGTCTTGGGTCGCCGCGTTCGAGAGGTACACGACAGTAGCGAGAGCGAGCGCGCTCTCCACGCTGAACCAGACGCCGAAGAACGCGAGCGAACGACGCAGCGGGGAAGCGATGCGCGTGAAGAGGGCGCACGAGACCAGGAGGGGAAAGAGTCCCCCACCGAGATTGATCGCCAACAGGTCCGGGCCGATCCGGGTGAACGTCAGTTCTGCGACGTAGGCGAGGAGGCTAGCGGGTACCAGCAGCCAGAAGGTCAGCTTCCCAAAGCCCACGCTCTCGGCGAGGGGCCCCCGCTCCCAGGCGAAGAGCGCCAGGAACAACCATAGGAGCGGGGTGAGAGCGAAGGCGAGGATCGTGCCCGTGACATCGAACCCCAGTTGCAGCGGATCGAGCACGGTGTAGGTCTCGCCCGCCCTCGGAGCCTCGGCGCCGGGGCGTGCCCCACGAGCGGCGAGGAACGTAAAGGGTTATTCCGCCCGGGGACGTGGATTCAATCGATGGTCGCCCAACGCACCGAGAAGGACTCCCTCGGGGAGCGCGAGGTCCCAGCGGACGTGTACTGGGGGATCCAGACCCTGCGAGGTCGGGAGAACTACCCCGTCAGCGGGTTGCGCGCGAGCCCCCACCTCGTCCGGGCCTACGCGTTGCTCAAGCTCGCCGCCGTCCACGCCAACGTCGAATTGAAGGGACTGGACGAGCGGCGCGGCAAGGCGCTCGCACAGGCGGCCCAAGAGATGGCGGAAGGGCGATTCGATCACGAGTTCCCGATCGACGTGTTCCAGGCGGGCGCCGGCGTCTCCTTCCACATGAACGTCAACGAGGTCCTGACGAACCGGGCCCTCGAGATCCTAGGACTGGCTCGGGGAGATTACCGGGACGTCAGCCCGAACGATCACGTCAATCGCGGACAGTCGACGAACGATACCTTCCCCTCGGCGGCCCAGGTCGCGGTCCTCCTCGCCCTGCGCGAGCTCCGACCGGCCGTGGTCTCCCTCGCGGTGAGCCTCGAGCGCAAGGCGCAGGAGTTTCGCGCGTTCGCGAAGGCCGGCCGCACCCACTTGAAGGACGCGATGCCCGTGACCCTCGGGGCCGAGTTCCGGGCCTACGCCATGGCGCTCGAGCGCGTGCTCGAGGCGCTCCCCACGGTGGAGCGGGCGCTCAGCGAGATCCCGCTCGGGGGGAGTGCGGTCGGCACGGGGGTCAACTCGGTCGCCGGGTTCCGCTCCAGGGCCGTGGCGGAATACGCGTCGCTCACGGGGCTCACGCTCGTTCCCGGACGCGACGCGTTCGAGACGATGCAGAGCCGCTACGCGCTCGGGCTCGCGTCCGCCTGGCTGCGCACGCTCGCGCTCGAGCTGATCCGGATCGCGAACGACCTCCGGCTCATGGCGAGCGGACCGTACACGGGGCTCGACGAGATACGGGTCCCCGAGATCCAGCCCGGGTCGTCGATCATGCCGGGGAAGGTCAACCCTTCGGCCGCCGAGTGCCTGAACATGGTCGCGTTCCACGTGGTCGGCGCGGACGTCGCGACCGCGCTCGCCGTACAGGCCGGCCAGCTCGAGATCAACGTGATGATGCCGCTCGCGGCGTTCGAGGTCCTCTTCTCCGCCGAGATCCTCACGAACTACCTGCCCGTCTTCGCGCGTACGTGCATCGACGGGCTGATCGCGAACGGACCCCAGCTCGAGGCCTACCTGCTCGAGTCCGGCGCGATCGCGACCGTCCTCACGCCGAAGCTCGGCTACCTGAAGGTCGCCGAGCTCGTGCACGAGTCCCAATCCACGGGAAAGTCGGTCAAGGAGCTCCTGCTCGAGCGCCGACTCCTCACCGCGGCCGAGATCGAGGAACTCCTGGGCGCAGCCGCGCTCCTGAAGCTCACCGAACCGGTGCCGTAGGCCCCGAACGCGCATCGTTAAGTGGCGTCGGTCTCCTCGGCATCGGGGATCATGACGACGCTCGAACGGGTCCCGGTCTCGCTCGGGAACCCCGCATCGGAGGAGTTCCGACACGCGGTCGAGATCCTCGGAAAGGTCGGGCTAACCCAGTACGAGGCCCGGGCGTACGTGGCGCTCGTGGCGAGAGGCCTCGGAGACGCGGCGACCATCGCGCAAGCCTCGGGGATCCCCCGCACCTCCGCCTACAAGGTCCTCGAATCGCTCACGGAGAAGGGCTACGCCAAACCCACGGGAGGCAAGCCGATCCTCTTCCGGCCCACCCCGCCGCAGGACGTGGCCGAGACGCTGAAGGGCGCGATCCAGGAAGTCTTCGAGCAGCTCGCGGAGCTGCACCGTGCGGTCGCCGAGCACGGCGAGCCCCAGCTCGTCTATCTGCTCAGCGGCCGCGATAAGGTCCTCGGGAAGATCGCCGAGCTCCTGGACCAATCCTCCGCGACGTTCATCCTCACGACCCCGCAGATCTCCGACCTGCGCGATGAGCTCGGGAAGAAGATCCTGCACGCGGTCAAGCGAGGCGTACAGGTGACATTCGTCACCGCTCCCTTGCAGCGCGTCCCGGAGGGGATCCAGTACGTGACGCGCGACAACCTCCTGGCGACCGAGGTCCTCGCGGACGGTCAGCACGCCCTCCTCGCCGCTCCGGGGCTGGATGCCTGCGGGTTCACGGACAACCCGATCCTCACCGCGCACCTCCAGCAATTCCTCGAGGTCGTGCTCGACCGCGACCCGGGCGGCACTCCCGCGCCGTAGCCGTTCGCGTCCATGTCGGACGGCGGTGCCGTGGGGGTTGGAACGAGCCGGGGCCCCGCGACGCCCCCGGCCGAACGTGTTCGCCGTCGCGTGGCCGCCTCGGCGGGGGCCGAGACCGCGGCCCGTCTTCCCCTCGGCTACCACCGGATGGGCCGGGTGCTCTTGCTTCGGCTCCCGGGGGAGTTGCGGCCGGAGTTCCCGCAGATCGGAGAGGCCTGGCGGCAGGAGCTCGGAGTGGCGACCGTCCTGACGCAGGTCGGACCGGTCGAAGGCGAGCTTCGTCATCCGCGGATCGAGGTCATCGCCGGCACCGAGACGGACACCGAGGTCATCGAGCACGGGATCCGCTACCGCTTCGATGCCGCGCGGATCCTGTTCGCGACCGGGAACCGGGCCGAGCGTCAGCGCGCCGGTCGGTTGACCCGGCCGGGGGAGACGGTCGTCGATCTGTTCGCTGGGATCGGGTACTTTGCGCTTCCGGCCGCACTCCGAGGCGATGCGTCCGTGGTCTATGCGGCAGAGAAGAATCCCGTGGCCCACGGCTACCTCCAGCAGAATGCCGAGCTCAACGGAGTCGCGGAGCGCGTGCGCCCCCTGCTGGGCGACAACCGCGAGCTCACGATCCCGCTCGGGGAGGCGGATCGGATCTTCCTCGGCTACCTTCCGAGCGCCACGGCTTGGATCCCGCGCGCGCTCGAGCTGGGCCGGCGCTCGGGGGTCTGGTTGCATGTCCACCGGGTCGCGGACGTACGGGGCGGAACCGATGCGTCCTCGGAGCTCGTCCGAACAACGATCGAGTCCTGCGGAGCCTCGATCCTTGCGGCGCCCGAGGCCCGGGTCGTCAAGCCGTACGGACCGGGACGGAACCACGTGGTGGTCGACGTGCGCGCGCGCCCGCGAGACTAGTCCGCGGCGCGCGGGCCCGCCGGTCGAAGCGCGGCGACGGCCTGGGGGAACGCCTCGACGAACCGGTCGATATCGGACGTGGGGTTGGAGAAGGAGACGCGCACGAAACGCGCCCCGAACTCGTGCGAGAGATAGTTGCCCGCCCGTACGAAGACGCCGTGGCGCAGGAGCAGCTCCTTCTGCAGACGCTCCGGCGACACCCCTGTCTCGTGGATGTCGACCACGAACATGTTCGCAAGGCTTGGGAACACGGGCAGGGTCGCCCCGGGGACCTGGAGGACCGCATCGCGGACCCGTTCGCCGTTCGCGTGCGTCTGGCGACGCACCTCGGCGATCCACTGCGGTCGGGACTTCATCGCGGCCTTCGCCGCCACCTGGGCGAGTACGTTCAGGCCGAGATCGTTCGTGTTGAACCGGACGATCTGCTTCTCGAGCTCGGGGTTCGCTACGAACCCGCCGATGCGCAATCCGGCGAGCCCACAGTTCTTCGACACGGACCAGACGACGATCGTGTCCTGGGGAGCAAACTCGGTCGCCAGCGTATGGTGCTCGGAGAAGTCGCGGTAGGTCACATCGTTGAGCAGGATCAAGTGCCGGTCGTGAACGATCTCGGCGATCGCGCGGACCTCCTCCCGAGGGTAGCCGGATCCGAGCGGGTTCAGCGGATCGATCAGCAGGATCATCTTCGTCTTCGGACCGATCGACTCCTGGATCCGCTCGCTCGTGAGCCGGTACGGCGGCCGATAGATCGGCAGGTTCCGGACCTTCGCTCCGGTCAGTTCGGCAAAGCGGTGGATGATGAAGTAGCTCGGATCGGAGGCGAGCATTTCGTCCCCGGGTCCGAGCAGGGCGCGAGTCAGCATGTACAGCGCTTCGGTCCCGCCTCCCGTGAGGAACGGGGGGAACTCCGTAGGAGTCCCGAGGCCGTGGCGGAGGAGCTCGATGAGCTCCGGGTCGCCCGAAGCGAGGGGATACATCGGGTACCGGCGGTCCTTCACCGCCTCGATCAGGGAGGGTTCGATGGCTTCGCGGGGGACGAGGTGGTTGGTGTTCTGGCACATCCACGCGATCTCGTGGTAGCGCTCGTGAGCGTAGCGGAACGCATCGAACGGAGCCTCGGGCATTGTCGCATCCGCCCGGGGCGGGAGCGGACTTAACGGCTTTGGCTCCCGGCCCCGTTTGACGGTCCGGCTTCGGCGAGGAACGTCGTGACGATTCCGAGCGACTGGGGCCGGGTCTCGACCCGGGAGAACCCGGCCCGGTACATCGCCTCGACGAGCTGCGTGCGGGGCGGAAGCGATCGCAACGACTCCGGCAGGTAGCGGTACGGCCCGGCGCTCCCCACCGCGGCCCCGAGCCACGGCACGAACCGATCGAAGTAGGCGTGGAAGATCCGCCGGAAGGTCGGCGAGGTCGGCTCGGTGATCTCGAGCGTGAGGAAGACGCCTCCCGGCCGCAGGACCCGACGCGCCTCACGGAGCGCAAGCTCCAGGTCCGCGAAGTTCCGCATCACGAAGGCGTTCGTCACCAGATCGAACGCCGCGTCCGCGAACGGGAGCCGCAGACCGGTCCCTTGCCCAAAGTCGAGGCGCGGAAGCTCCCGAGCCGCGCCGTGCCGGACGGTCGCCTTCTCCAGCATCGCGCGCGTGAAATCGAGCCCCACGACCTCGGATCGGGGAAAGTGCCGCGCCACGAGCACGGCGAGATCCCCGGTCCCGCATCCCAGGTCGAGGACCCGGCGGACGGGCCCGGGGGCCCGGAAGCGATCGAGGTCCCAGAGGGCTCGGGGACGCCAGATGAAGTCGTTGCCCACCGAGGCGATGTGATCGAACCCATCGTACCCCTCGGCGATGTGGGTGAACATCCGCTGGATGTCACGCTGGAACGACGGTTGTTCGCGGTCCGGGTACGGCGAGCCGTCCTCGGCTCGGCGCCCGGTCGCTTCGGCCGCCGCCATGCCCTCAAGGACCGTCGTATCGGCTTAACGGTGTCCCGGGCGCCCGTCCGGGAGAGCGCGCCGGGCATCTCGAGCTCCTTCTGGGGTGTCGTAAGCGTTAATTAAAGCGGTCCGGCTCGGAGGAGCGATGGCCGGTTCGATAGCCGACGAGGAGCCGCTGACCCAGGGGCGGTCCGTCTCCGACCTCTCGCTCACCCGGCAGCTCGCCTTCTGGGGCTTCGCCGCCCTGCTCATCCTCGCGGCGGTATTCTATGTCTGGTGGGGGCTCTCCTTCGGGGTCTGGATCGACAACGGCGTCTATGCCGTAGTCGCGACGCTCGCGGCCTTCGGCCTTGCCGGGATGTGGCTCGTAATGCCCAACCCGCCGCCCCCGGCGCTGCCTCCCCCACCGAACTAGACGCCCGCCTCTCGAACGCAGGTTCGCCGCTCGCGCAAGCCATTTCCCCTGAGGCGCGTGGGTCCGGCATGGCTCCTCCGCGATTGTTCTGCCGGCTGCGACGCGAGGTCCCGCCCGGTGCGCGGGGCGTATCGGTGGTACCGGCCGAGGGAATGTGCCTCTCCGCCTTCCTCGTGCTCTCGCCTCCGGGCGCGCCCGGCACGGTCCTCCTCGGACGAATCGATCCGCGTGCGAACTGGGAGCAGCTCGGAGCCCTGGATACGGACCGCGCGGCGTCCGTCCAAGCCGGATGGATGCTCCCCTCCTCGCACCTCTTGCTCTACGAATCGCCGCACAACGCGGCGCGCCGGATCGCGAGCGAGCAGCTCGCGCGTCCCGGCCTCCGCCTCGGCGCTCCGATCGTGGTCTCGGACGCTTCTCCCCGATCGGACGCAGCGCCCGGCGAAATGCACTGGGACCTGGGGTTCATCTTCTCCGGCGAGTGGCCGCGGACCTCGGACGCGCCTCCGGCCCCGTGGTCGCGCCTGGAGCTGGTCGATCTCTCGGGGCTTCGCCGCTCCGATATCGTTCGGGGACAGGCCGATATTCTCGTGTACGCCGGGCGAACGGTCGACGCGTAACGGATCGAACGTTCCCGTTGCCGGCCCATCGAACTACAGAGGCCGAGACGCCAGCGCCCAGACGCCACTCTCGGTGGAAGCGCACGCGATGCACGGACCGGGAGCGCGAGGTTCCAGAGGGAGAGGGCCTTCGGGGGTCCCGAGCACCGACCCATCGATCGCCTCTTCGATCTTGCGACCGCAGGGCTCCCCACCGCACCAGCGGACCACCCGGATCTGGGTAGATCCCGCGAGTTCCGCGAGGGTATCGGCGTACGCAAAGGATGCCCGGAAGCGCTCCGTAGCCTGCTCCGTCAGCGCACGATCGAAGTCGGCGAGGCGCCGATCGACCTCCGCCTCGACGTGCTCCAGCGGGAAGGTCGATTTGCGGCCGAGTCGGTCGGTGGCCGATACCGTTCCCTGTTCCGCCTCGCGGCGACCGATCTCCAGGCGAAGCGGGGCGCCGCGGAGCTCCCAGAAGTAGTACTTCGCTCCGGGTCGCGCGTCGGTGGCATCGACATGGACCCGCCGTCCGCCCTGTCGCAGTCGGGTCGCGATCCCCTGCGCCATCGCGATCGGGTCCGCGGTGCCCGCGGCGGCCGGGATCGGGACAATGACGATCTGGTGGGGAGCGATCGCGGACGGGAAGACGACCCCCTTGGCATCCCCGTGGACGGCCACGATGGCTCCGAGAAGCCGCTCCGAAAGTCCGAAGGTCGTTTGGTGGGCGAAGTGGGAGCTCCCATCGCTCGCCTCGTACTGGATCCCGTACGGTCGGGAGAAGTTCTCCCGGTAGTGGTGGATACTGCCGATCTGGAGCGTCCGCCCTTCCCCGAGCGGGATGTCGAGGGCGATCGAGTAGAACGCTCCGGCGAACTTGTCCCACTCCGGGCGGCGAACGGGAATGTACGGCAGATCGAAGGCCTCAGCCATCTTCGCGAAGGCGCCGAGATTGGAGGCGACCCGCGCCGTCGCAGTGTCCTCGTCCGCTTGGCAGGTGTGCTCCTCGAAGAAATGGATCTCGCGAACGCGCATGAACGGCCGCGTCGTCTTCGTCTCGTAGCGGAAGGTGTTCACGATCTGGTAGACATTGAGCGGAAGGTCCCGGTGCGATCGCACCCAGAGCGAGAAGATCGGGTACATCGCGGTCTCGCTGGTCGGGCGGAGCACCAGAGGTACGTCCAGTTCGGCGAGTCCCCCCTTGGTCACCCAGTAGACCTGGGCGTTGAACCCCTGGATGTGCTCGGCTTCCTTGGCGAACTCCGTCGAGGGGATCAGCGCCGGGAACTCGACCGCGTCCGATCCCGTCGCTTCGATCTCGCGGATGAGCACCGCATCGAGGCATCGTCGGGCACGGAACCCGTACGGGGTCCAGACGTTCATCCCCTTGACCGGGTAGCGCTTGTCCGTGAGCTGGGCCGCCTCGATGACCTCGAGGTACCATTCGATGAACGCGGTGCGCTTGTCCGGAAGCTCGCCCATGGGCGCTTCGATGAGGGGGGCCCCTGGATTATAACCATGACCCGACACGCGCTCCTCCCGACTCGGCGAAGCTTGCCCGGAACCCGTTGGACTCAAGACCCCCGCCCGGCTCCGTCGTGCGAGTGGACCGGCGATGTGGGGAAGCGGGGGACGCGAGGAGCCGTGGACAGGGGGCCCCAGAGGACGAGGGCCGCCGATCGACCCGCACGCGACGGTCCTTCCCCGCCTGTTCGTCATGCTCCTGCTCACCGGGCTGTTCGCCGAGTTCGTCATCGGCGTCGGCGTGTCGGTCTGGGGCCCGAGCATCCCCTCCTCCGTCTCCACGCTCTTCGGACCGGGCGCGGGCTCGTACGGGTGGCTCTCGGTGCACGCCGTTCTCGCAGTCCTGCTCGTGCTCCTCGGGATCGCCCTCGTCGCCATGGTCGGACGTCTCCACCGCCGCCGCCTCACGTTCGGGGCGGTCGGTGGGTTCCTGTTCGTCCTGCTCTCGGCCCTGTCCGGCTATGGGTACATCGCGAGCTCGGGCAACGCGCTCTATGCCGTCTTCATGGCGATCTTCTTCCTGATCGGCTGGAGCGCGTACGCCCGGCTGTCGATGCAGCTGCGGCACGCCGCGCACCGGGCGATGCGATTCGACCGCATGAACGCCGCCGCTGGGCCTCCTCCCTCTTCCCCCTAGAGCGCCGGGGGTTGCGGAGGGAGCGCCCGGAGCACCTAGACGGTTAAGCTCCGGGGCACCCTTCTACGAGCGCCATGCGCTTGGTCGTGTGCATCGATCGCGATGACGACCTCGGCCGCAAGGCCGGCGTCGCCGGACCGATCGTCGGACGCGCCGCCGTCATCGACGCCGCGACGCGACTTGGGATCGCGGACCCCGAGGACAGCGACACAAACGCGATGTTCGCGGCGGTCCGCATCCTCGACGAGATCGCGAAACTGGGGGAAGAGGGAGAGATCTGCGTACTGACCGGGTCCCCCAAGGTCGGCCTCCTGTCCGACACTCGGGTCGCCGAACAGTTCGATCACGTCCTCGAACGCGTGCACGCCACCTCCGCCCACCTCGTCAGTGACGGAGCCGAGGACGAGCACCTCTTCCCGATCCTAGCCTCGCGCCTGCGCATCGACGGCGTGCACAAGGTCTACATCCGCCAGAACGCGAGCATCGAGTCGACGTACTACACGATCGTACGGGCGATGAAGGACCCGAAGCTGCGCGCGAAGACCATCCTCCCCGTCGCGCTGGTCCTCCTCGTCCTCGGGATCGCCGCGGCCGGTGGCGTGCTGGTCTGGGGAGTGGTCGGGATCGCGATCCTCCTTGGGGTCTATCTCATCTTCTGGACGTTCGACATCGACGAGGCGATCATCGATTCCGTGCGCTCGGCGTCGCGGGACGTGCGTACGGGCTCGGTCGCCTTCGGATTCGGGCTGTTCTCGGTGCTCCTCGTCGGCGTCGGCTTCCTCGCGGGGTACAATGCCTACACCACCAATCCCCACGGGGCGCTCGACGCCTTGCTCTCCTTCTTCCAAGGCGCGATGATCTGGTGGGTCCTCGGCGGCCTCGTGTGGGAGTGCGGCCGGGCGCTGCGGCGCTACCTCTCCCTCGGGCGGTTCCCCCGCTCGTTCGTCGTGGCGACGACCTCGATCATCGGGATCGGGTTCATGAGCTACGGGGTGATCTATCTCGTGCAGTACCTGGAGAACCTGCGCACCCCGGCGGGCCTGCCCTTGACGATCGCCTTCGTCATCCTGGGCCTCGGCCTCGTGATCGCCGCGGGGATCCTCCAGCAGCACTTCAAATCGGTCATGAACCGCGGCTCTTCCGAACCGGCCTCCGGGTGAGGCGCGGGGCCGGACGCTATTCCCAGCCCTGCAGGCGGGCGACGTGCTCCAGGTGCTCCGCGGGGATCGAGATCCCGCAGCGCTCGCGCAGGACCTGCCCGATCTCCTCGAGGCTGGGGTTGATCTCCCGCGCCCGGGTCCCGAGCGTGCCGAGGTCCTCCCAATAGTTCCACGGGAAGACGATCCACACCCAGGACTCCTTCGGGATCTCCTCCGCGAAGTAGGTAGGCTTGTGCCGGGCGTGCGAGATATGGAGGAACGTCGCCGATTCCGCGCGCTTGGGCCGCTGGGCGTGCACGGCCTCGAGCGCGAGGGCGAGGCTCTCGCCCGTGTCGGTGATGTCGTCCGCGATCAGCACGTTCCCCCCGGCGACCGAGCCGCTCAATCCCTCCGTGAGCTCGGCCTTCCCCTGGGGGGTCGCCGTGACGCCCCAGTGTTGCGCGCGGAGCGAGACGAGCCGCTTGACGGAGAGCCGATCGGCGAGCATCCTCGCGGGAACCCAGCCGCCCCGGGTCAGCCCGACGATCGTGTCGGGGATCCGATCGACGGCCCGGATCTGCGCGGCGACTTCATCCGCCCACCGGTCGACCTCGGCCCAGGTCGCGACGCGGCAGCGGGGGAAGTCGACCATCGATTCCGGCCTACGGGTAGAAGCCGCGGATGTTGATGGCGTCCACCACCCGCTGGATCGCGAGCACGTAGGCGGCCGTCCGGTTGTGGATCGAGTACTGCTGGGCGATCTTGCGGGTGTCCGCGTAGGACTTCACCATCACCCGCTCGAGGCGCTGGTTGACCTCGTCGAGCGTCCAGAAGAACCCCTGCAGGTCCTGCGCCCACTCGAAGTAGCTGACCGTGACGCCCCCCGCGTTCGCGAGGATATCGGGCAGCACGGTAATCTTCTTCTGGAAGAGGATCTCGTCGGCCTCGGGAAGCGTCGGGCCGTTCGCGGCCTCCGCGACGATCTTCGCCTGGATCTTGTCGGCGTTCTTCTTGGTGATCTGGTTCTCCAGCGCCGCCGGGATCAGGATGTCGACCGGAAGCTCGAGGAGCTCCTCGTTCGAGACCGATTTCGCGCCCGGGAACCCGACCACCGAGCCGGTCTTCGCCTTGTGCGCCTCGACCGCGTGTGGATCGAAGCCATCGGGCTTGTAGATGCCACCCTTCGTGTCGGAAGCGGCGACGATCTTCGCGCCCTGCTCGTCGTGCAGGAGGTTCACCGCGACCGATCCGGCGTTGCCGAATCCCTGGACCGCCACGGAACCGCCCTTCACGCGGACGCCGACGGTCTGGGCGGCCTCGCGGATGACGTAGGCGCAGCCGCGCCCCGTCGCTTCGCCCCGGCCCTCGCTGCCGCCGATGCTGATCGGCTTGCCCGTAACGACGCCCGGGACGGAGTATCCCTTCTGCATCGAGTACGTATCCATAATCCAGGCCATCGTTTGACTGTCGGTGTACACGTCCGGCGCGGGGATGTCGATCTCGGGACCGATGATCGGAGAGATCTCGGTCGTGAAGCGGCGGGTGAGGCGTTCGAGCTCTCCCTTGCTCATGTGCTTCGGATCGCAGATGATGCCGCCCTTCGCTCCGCCGTACGGGATGTTGACGACGGCGCACTTCCAGGTCATCCACGCGGCGAGCGCGCGGACCTCGTCCAGCGTAACCTGCGGATGATAGCGAATGCCTCCCTTCGTCGGGCCCCGGGCCATGCTGTACTGGACGCGATAGCCGGTGAACACACGATAGTCACCCTTGTCGAGGCGGACAGGGAAGTTGACCGTGAGCTCGCGCTTGGGGCTCTTGAGCACCTCGCGAATGCCGCCCTCCAGATGGAGGAGATCGGCCACGATATCGACCTGGCGCTTCGCCGTCTCGAACGGGTTGACCGTGGTGCTGTCGCTCGCCATATTCATTCCCTCAACGGGTGCGCGGCGAGTCGGGGGACGGTACTTGAGCCTAACGGCCTTGCGAAGGTGGCGCACGGTCTCGGTGTCGCCTCGGCGTGCGTTGGAACGGGCTCCAGCCGGCGGTCGGGAGCGGGCGCAGCCCGGAGGGCGCGGAGAGGTAGGCTCCCGTTCCGCGCTCCGCTCGTCCCACGACGCGCAGCCGACCTCCCGCCGATCCGACCGCGCGCATCGCCCGGCGCAGGGCCGAGCTCGGCACCGCCGCCAGCAGTTCGTAATCCCCCCCGAAGAATCCCGTCTCCTCGCGCGCCGCCCGCGGCAACGCGGCGATCGATCGGTCCCACGGGATGCGGTCCGGGTCGAGGACGAGCCGGACGCTGCTCGCCCGGGCCATGAGGTGGGCCGAGTCCGCGATGCCATCGGAGGTGTCGATCATGGCGTGGACCAGCGGGGCGAGCGCGATCCCTTCCCGCACGCGCGGGCGCACGTCGAGCAGAGCGAGCATATCGCCCCGACCTCGAGCTCCTCGATGGGTCCTCCACCGGCGCCAGGCCGAGCCCCCGCGGCCGACCGATCCGGTCGTGACGAGGAGGTCGCCCGGCCGGGCCCCGCTCCGGGGGGCCAACGATCCCGCCTTCCCCCATCCCACTACGGTGCTGACCACCGCGCGCACCGGGGAGGGCTTCGTGTCTCCCCCCACCACGTGCGCGTCAAAGCGCGCTCCGGCAGCTTCGGCGCCGCGAAGCACGGACTCGGCCCAGAGCCGGGGCGTCCCCGGCGGAAGGAGGAGCGCGATGAGGATCCCCGCGGGCCGGGCTCCCTTCGAAGCGGCATCGGACAGGCTCACCCCGGCGGCAGCGGCACCGATCGCTCGCGGGGGAGATCCTGCGACAAAGTGGGTCCCCTCGATCAGCGCGTCGGTCGTGAGTACGGCGACCGACCCTCGCGGCGGCCTCAGCGCCGCGGCATCGTCTCCGATCGGGAGCGCGCCGGTACGCCCCGCGGGAAGGTGCGCGGCGACCCATCGGTGGAACGCGCGTTCATCGATCGGAGCCGCAGAGGCATTCCCACGGCGATTCATCGGCGGATCACTTGTAGGGAAGGAAGTCGCGGCCGAGGAGTTCTCGACCGAGGATGATCCGCATGATGTTGAGCCCTCCCTCGGCTCCGACCATATACGACATGATCCCGCGCAGGCCGAGCTCGAGCCCTACGTCCTTGGTGTAGCCCGAGGCCCCGTACCACATCATCACCCGCTTTACGCACTCGAAGGCGATCTGGGGGGCCGTAAGCTTCACGCTCGCCACCGCGCGATCGACCTCGGACCGGTGCGAGGAATCCCCCCGGAGCGTGTAGCGATCGAGCAACCATGCTGCGCGGCGGCACTGCCACTTGACCGCCTCGACCTGCGTGTAGAGGTCCACCAGCTCGAACTGGGGACCTTCGAACTTGCCGAGCGGCTGACCGAAGACCTGCCGCTCGCGCAGGTACTTCATTCCCTCCTCGAGAGCTCGTTCGGCCGCCCCGACGCAGGCCGCGCTCACGAACGTCCTCGCGACCGAGAACCCCTCCATCGCGTAATCGAATCCGCGGCCCTCCTGGCCGATCAGGTACGCCTCGGGCACCCGGACATCGCGGTACGTGATCGCGCCGGTAGAGATCCCCATCCGGCCCATGTTCTCGAACTTCTGGGTCGTGGCGCCCTCGGAGCGGGTGGGCACGTAGATGAAATTGAATCCCTTCCCGGGGGCCTTCGTCAGGGTGAGGTGGCCCCCGCCGAGCCGCTTCGCCTCTTCCACGCCCGAGAGGAACGCCTTCTCGCCGCGAATCACGAAGGACGTGCCATCCCGTCGCGACTCGGTGTGCATGGCGTGGAGATCGCTCCCCCCCGTCGGCTCGGTCGTGGCGATGCCGAGGAACGCCTTCCCCGCGCACACGGGAGGCAGCACCTCGCGCTTCGCCGCGTCCGTTCCGTGCTGGCCGAGGATGTACCCCCAGCCGGCCTCGAGCAGGAAGAACACGGCGGTCGCCATGGAGAAGTCGCCGCGGCCAATCTCCTCCGAAGCCAGCTCGGTCAGGATCGCCGATGCCCCCATTCCGCCGTAGTCGGTCGACACGGGCATCGCGAGCAGCCCGAGGTGGGCCATCTCGCGCAGGACCTCGTCCGGGATCCGACCCTCCTGGTCGATCCGCTTCTCGTTCGGCCGGAGCACCCGGTCGCCGAACGTGCGGACCGCCGCCTGGAACGCCCGCTCCTCGTCGCTGAGTTCGAAGTCCATGTCGGTCAGGACCGGGGACGCGACCCGCGCTAAAAGCGTTCGTGCAGGCGGGTCTGCCTCGGGCAACTCCTTTATCCCGGTGTCCGCTCGCTTGGGCGGGCAAGCTCCTCCATGCGGGTTCGGGTCGGGATCAACGGATTCGGAACGATCGGTAAACGGGTCGCCGACGCCGTCGCGAAGCAGCCGGACATGGAGCTGGTCGGGGTCACGAAGACCCTCCCGAGCTACGAGGCCCAGCGCGCGGTCACGAAGGGATACCCGTTGTTCATCGCCGGAGACGGGGAGCGCGCCGCGTTCGAGCATGCAGGCATCCCCGTCGCCGGGATGCTTTCGGACCTGCTGGGCCACGTGGATGTTATCGTGGACGCGGCGCCGGAGAAGATCGGTCGACAGAATGCGTCGCTCTACCGCGATGCGAAGGTCCGTGCGATCTTCCAAGGAGGGGAGAAGGCCGATGTCGCGGAGGTCTCCTTCAGCGCGCTGGCCAACTTCGAGGCCGCCCGGGGAAAGCGTACGGTCCGGGTCGTCTCGTGCAACACGACCGGGCTCGCACGGGCGGCCGCGGTCCTCGAACCCCGATACGGAGTGGAGGACTGGCAGGCCACGCTCGTGCGCCGTGCCGCCGATCCCCCGGAGTCCGGACGGGGCCCGATCAACGGCATCCTGCCGAACTTCCATCTCCCGTCGCACCACGGACCCGACGTCCGGACCATCTTTCCGAACCTGCCGATCACGACGACGGCCGTGATTGTTCCGACCACCCTCATGCACGTCCACGTCAACCGGGTGCGGCTGCGCAGGCCCCCGGCGGACGCGGCCGAACTGGTGGAAGCGTTCCGCCGCACCCCCCGGTTCCTCATCTTCAGAGAGTGGGAGCGGGTCGACGGCACGCCCCAGGTCATGGAGTTCGGACGAGATCGGGGGCTCGGGCACAACGACGTGATGGAAAACGTCCTCTGGGAGAACGGGATCGCCGTGAACGGGCCGACCATCGAATTCTTCCAAGCGATCCACCAAGAGTCGATCGTCGTTCCCGAGAGCATCGACGCCATCCGGGCGATGTTCGACCTCGCCCGGGACGGTCCGACGTCGATCGCCACCACCGACCGGGCGCTCGGACTACCGGCGCCGTGACCGCGTTCGGCCGCTGTGAGTAACCATCTTATATCGTCCCCGAGTCAGTTTTCTCGAATGTACTATCTTGACCACCGGTCCGACGTCGTCCGGATCCCTCCGGAGCGATTGGGGGCCCAATTGGAAGGCGTGCTCACCGAGCTCGCCCAGCAGCAGTTCGAGGGGAAGCTGGTCGACGGCCAGAATCTCACCGTGATCATCCGGGATGTCAAGCCCGTGGGAGAGGGCCACATCATCCACGGAGACGGCGGCGTCTACCAGGAAGTGGAGTACCAGGCGCTCCTATTCCGACCCGAGATCCAGGAGGTCGTCGAGGGAGCCGTCGTGGAGATCCGCAAGTTCGGTGCGTTCGTTCGGTTCGGGCCGCTCGATGGCCTGCTGCACGTCTCTCAGATCATGGACGATCGCGTGAACATCGACGAACACAACCAGCGCCTGGTCGGGGTCGAGACCAAGCGGGACCTCAAGGTCGGCTACAAGGCCCGGGCCCGGGTCGTATCGCTCTCGCTCTCCGAGATCTCCCCGCGGGACAGCCGCATCGGACTGACGATGCGCCAGCCGGGGCTCGGCCGACTCGAATGGATCCAAGACGCTCACAAGAAGACCGAGGAGAAGAGCGGCAAGAAGCCCCCCAAGAAGGAAGCCGCCAAGCCGACGAGCGTGGCGAAGCCGGCGAGCACGGCGAAGCCGGCGCCTGCGGCGGCCCCCGTTCCCCCGGTGGAGAAGGCGGCATGATCAATCTCAAGGCGTGCAAGAGTTGCAGCTCGATCACCGAGCAGAACAAGTGCCCCCGATGCGGGGGCGAGGTCTCGCGCGAGTGGCAGGGGTACCTCATCGTGATCGATCCGGAGAAGTCGGAGATCGCGCGGAAGATGGGGATCCATGCCGCCGGGAAGTACGCCCTCCGCGTCAAGTGAGGAGACCGCCTGGGCGGTTCCGGAATCGCTGAGACCGGATCTGGCCCGCCGCTATGCCCCGGTCTACTCCGGTGCCGAAGCCGATCGCGAGATGCACCTACTGACCGATTTCTCGACGTGCGGAGACGTGGTCACGGCGAACGCGCTGCGGATCGGGAAGGTCCCGTTCATCGGGGTCATCGACCACGTGACCCGCCGGGACCAGCCGGTCGAGCCGGAGTTGCTCATTCCCCTCGCGATCCGAGGTCGGCGCGTCGTTCGGAACCCCGCGGGAATGCTGACGCAGCGCCTGCGCGATGCCGTCCGGGAGATGGTCAGCACCGGGGGAGGTCTGTTGGAAGTAGAGGGCGAGGAGGATCTCGCATCGCTCGCTCTCGTCGAATCTCTTCCCTCGGGGGCCACGGTTATATACGGCATCCCGGGTGAGGGGGCCTCTTTCGTCCGCGTCAACGCGGCCTCGAAGGAGAACGTGCGCAAGCTCATCGACCGGATGGAACTCAGGAAGGTCCGCCTTGGAGATTAAGATCATCGAACAGCATGCGAACCCGCTCCTCAAGCGGATCGAGTACCGCTTCGAGATCGATCATGCCACCGCGGCCACCCCCACCCGGGACGCGGTCCGAACCGAGCTCGCCAAGGCGCTCAAAGCCCCGAAGGAGCGCGTCGTGATCGAACAGATGCATGCCAAGTTCGGCCTCGCGCGGAGCAACGGCGAGGCGATGGTTTACGACTCAACGGAAGCCGCGAAGGCGACCGCGCGCACCCACATCCTCGTCCGCAACGGGCTCGCCGAGAAGGCATCCAAGACGCCGGCGGGCGCTCCGTCCGCTGCCGAGCCCGCACCGGCGGCCCCCGCGGCTCCCAAGACCGAGGCCCCGAAGGAGGCCTAGTTCCGAATGGCGAAGGCTCGGGTCGGTCTGTACCAGACCAAGGGCGACACCCTGACGCGGACCCATCAATCGTGCCCCAAGTGCGGTCCGGGGATCTTCCTCGCCGAGCATGGGAACCGCCGCTCGTGCGGAAAGTGCGGGTACTCCGAGGCGAGGGCCACGGGCGCCAATGCCCCGAAGGGCAAGCCCGCGAAACCCGGCGCCTGAGACCTCGCCCCGATGGGCCCGCGTCCTCCCACCTTTGAACCGGCGCGCATTGAGGCGGACCCATGACCTCGCGGGATCCCGCATTTCGGATCGTTCGCGCTCGTGCGCGCGATCTCGGGGACATCCTCCCGCTCTTCGGCGCGTACCGGCGGTTCTACCACCGGTCCCCCGACCCGGCGGCTGCCCGTCGGTACCTGAGCGCGCGTCTCGCGCAGGACCAGGCGGTCCTCTTCGTCGCCTACGAGGGTCGCGAGCCGATGGGATTCACGCTGCTCTACCCGACGTTCTCCTCGCTCGCG
Source organism: Thermoplasmata archaeon (assembly GCA_035532555.1). Taxonomy (NCBI): domain Archaea; kingdom Methanobacteriati; phylum Thermoplasmatota; class Thermoplasmata; species Thermoplasmata archaeon. The sequence continues at coordinate 169,974 of DATKQS010000020.1, forward strand.
ATGCGCCCGCTCTGGATCCTGAACGATCTGTATGTGCGACCGCCGGCACGGCAGCGACGGATCGCGACCCGACTGCTCGACCGCGCGGCGGCGGAAGCACGGGCCGAGGGGGCGGTCGGCATGATCCTCGATACGGCGCGCACGAATCGGCGCGCGCAGCGGTTGTATGCCGCTTGCGGGTGGACGCAGGATGAGAAGTTCCTCCACTACGAGTTGACCCTGTAGGCGCTCGAGCCGTGGATCGTCTCGGACGACGCGGCCGGAGACGTTCGGATGGACCGCCCGCCCCTCAGCCGGAACAGCCGCTCACCGCGTAATCGTCACCATTGAACTCTGCGTAGCCGAAGTCCTCGTACAGATCGTACTCGGTCACGGTGACCTGGTTGACCGGATCGTAAAAGACCACAAGGCCGGTGGCGCTATTGTAGGAGAGGATGACCGACGGGCCCAGCATCTTGTGGAGGGACGCGAGCGTCGAGGGGGAGATGGACGGGTTATCGACCTGGCACCCGGCAGCGGAGGTGCCTCCGCCGCCCGGTGCCTGAAGTCGGACGACGGGGGCGACCATGATGTGGCTGGACCCGACCACCGCTCCCACCAGAACTAAGGCGAGGACTCCCGCGGTAATGCGATAGCCGACCGGCCACCGCTCGGGGAGCGGCGCGGGTGCTCCGCGGCGCTTCGGTGAACGTCGAGCCGAGGGGGCCGACCGTGCCACCGAGGCGATCATGCCGGTGGGCGAGCGCCGCAGGACCAGCGCGAGGAGGTTGCCGATGAGGAGGGCCAGGAAGAGCGCCAAGCTGGGGAGCACCGTGGGCAAGAGGGCGGCGGCGACACCGACGATACCGGCGAAGAGGGGCTGCTCGTACGGCACGGCCGGCGAGCTGCGAGGTTCCACCACCATGTACAGGCCGAAGAACAGGGTCACCGGGTCGATCGTTTCCAAGAGGAGGACGTTCGGGGCCGTGGAGGCTCCGACCAGCACGTGCTGGACGAGGGTCAGGGCGGCGTATGCTGCGAAGAAGGTCACCGGAAGCCGCCACGCCCTCCAGTTCCGGGCCAGGAGCAGTGCACCGAGCAGCAGCATCGCGAATTCGCCCGAGGGGCCGATCGCCACCCACCAGGCCGGGGCGAGACCGAGAAGGAGCGCTCCAAGCAGAGCGCCGAACACCGCCGGGTTGAGCCAGGGCCGGCCACGGAAGCGCAGGACGTGCCGGATCGAGATGGCCACGAACGCGGCCACGCCGGCGAGGAAAAGGGGCACGTTCGGAGGGAAGATCAGGGCCAGAAACAGGCCCGTCGCGATGGCCGCATCCGGGAATCTCAAATGAGGGAATCGGACCCGCTGAAAGACGAGGTCGGTGACGACGGCGACGAGCGGCAGGACCACCAGGGAGGCGAGGCCGAGCCCGTTCAGATACTGGACTCCCAGGATGCCGAGGACGACGAGGGAAATCCAAACGAGGCGGACCGGAGGGAACCACGAGAGGAATCGACGGCCCGCCCCGGCCAGTGCCAGGCGTGGGTCGGCCGGTGCCAGCTCCGCGCTCATCTGTCCTTGAGAACGGGAGGCCCGAGCATATAGCTTGACCCCGTCTCGATGGGGCACGTCCGGCCCGGGGAAGGACCGATCGACCGAACCCTCAGTCCTCGCGTCGGTCCTCTACGAATCCGCTGGCCCGTCGGGTCCTCTCGTTCATCCGTAGAGTTCGTGCCGGTCCAATTGCCTCGAGTCCCTCGCGGCCGAAGCGTGGTCCTTAAACCACGAACCGACTTCGGGCAAGGCCAGTAAGGGCTTTCGTGCTGGGTCGCCATCGAGAGGGAGGCTATGCCGAGAGCAGGTAGCTCGCAACCACGATAGTCTGACGATCACACACTGGGCCCGTAGTATAGCTTGGATATCACGGGGGCCTCCGGAGCCTCAAACCCGGGTTCGAATCCCGGCGGGCCCGTCATCGTCCACCGAGCCGGGACGCCCTCGTGCCCCCAGTTCACCCCCGGAACCGTGGGGCGTCGGGCAGTCAAGCCGGATTCACGTACCCTACCGGTAGTCTCCTCCGGTCTCCGCTGGGCCGGGTACGAGCATGGCCGACGGCGGGCCGAAGCTCAAGCGCGAGGCTAGACTCCTACGGTGCGCTCGGGATCTCCTACCTCGGGGATCAGTTCCTCATCTGCGACAACTTCCTGACCCCGCCGAGCTGTCCCATCACGATCGGGCTGATGGGAATCATCAACACTCCGTATGACCTCGTGGTGCCGATCGTCTTCGGGGTCGCGATGTTCGCATGGGGCTGTTTCACTAGGATCCGTCCTCGTCCGGCCCCGATTGGGGCGGCGCCTCCCGATCCATCCACGCTCCCCGGTACGCCCGGCGCGTAAGGACCGATCATGACCAACCACGCGCGCGCGGAGTGGAACCCCCTGAGAGAGGTTCTGATCCACCGCCCTGGGATCGAGATGTTCTTCGGACTGATGGAACCGTACTCGTTCCTGTACGAACGCGCCTTCAGCATCGACGAAGCCGTCGACGAGCACGCCGCGCTCGAGCATGCGCTCACCGAGTCCGGGGTCCGCGTACGGCGGCTCAAGCGGTTCGCCGTCGAGGTCGGCGCCCGCCACCCGGAGTTCGTGGAAGGGGTCCGGGCGCATGCCGAAGCGATCGTGCGCTACTCCGGCCCGAAAGAAATGGTCGACCGATCGCGCCGTGCGTTCCGTCGCAATCTCGACTCCTTCGACGCCGAGACCCTGTTCAACATTCTTCTCCTGCGGCCGTCGATCGTCCTCCAGCGGCACCCGGGGACCCGGGTCATCCTGCCGAAGGTCGATCTCGACTGCCCGCTCGCCAACCTGTACTTCATGCGCGATCAGCAGGCCCTCTCGGCGAAGGGGTTCATCCTCGGGCGCATGGCCAAACCCCAGCGGCGCAACGAACCGCTCCTGACCGGCACGCTATTGGGATCGGCCGGGATGACCATCGCCGGAAGGGTCCGCCCCCCCGGGACGTTCGAGGGCGGGGACTTCATGCCGCTCGGCAGTTTCGCCCTGCTCGGAACGGGGGATCGTACGAACGCGGGCGGGGTCCGCCAGATTCTCGCGATGCCGCTCGGCTTCGACGAGATCGGCGTCGTCCACCAGCCGAGGCATCCCGCGATCCCCGGTGATGATCCCGACCCGATGATCGACATGCATCTCGATACGTACTTCAACGTCCCCGGAGCGGGGATCGCGGTGGGCTCCGAAGTCCTGCTGCGTACCGCGCGGGTCGACGTGTACCGACGTAGGAGCCGCGGCCCGCTCGTCCGGGAACCGAAGACCCGAACCCTGAGCGAGTATCTCGCGGAGAAGCGATTCGAGGTGCTGGCGCTCTCTACGCTCGAGCAGATGTCTTACGCGTCCAACTTCCTGTGCCTACGCGATCGGAAGATCCTGGCGGTCGAGGTCGAACAGGAGGTCGGCAGCGTCATGGAAGGCCTGTCGTTGGCGGCCCGTCGCAACCCCTATCGCTACCGGGCGCTCTGGGAGCTCGTGCGGCAGGAACGCGAGGAGTTGCGGCACGGTGGATTCTTCCCGCACACCTCGCGGCTGCGAGACCGAGGGATCGAGGTCGTTCCCCTCAACCTTCGCGCGATCACGGGCGGCTATGGGGGCGCTCATTGCATGACCTGCGTCACCCAGCGGGCCCCCCCGTGACGGACCCTCGCCCACGGCGGGGACCCGGTCGCGCACCGGCCCGCTCGACCCGCCTGTTGGTCGCGCTCGGCGGCAACGCGATCCAACACGCGCACGATCAGGGGACGTGGGCCGAGGCGGTGCGCCAGGTGCGCCAGACCGCGAGCGTGCTCGCGCGCGTCGCACGGCGGGGCCCCGAACTCATCGTGACCCACGGCAACGGTCCTCAGGTGGGGAACCTGATGCGAGAGGCCGAGCTGGGGGCGAGCGAAGTGCCGGCCCCGCCGATGCATGTGCTCGGGGCCGAGACCCAAGGGCAGATCGGATACCTCATCGCGCAGGAGCTCAGCGCCGCGTTCCAACGCGCCCGCGTCCCCCGCTGGGTGATCCCGATCATCAGCCGGACGGAAGTATCGGTGCGCGATCCGGCCTTCCGTTCGCCTACGAAGCCCGTCGGGCGCTTCTACTCCGGCCGCGAAGCCCGGGAGCTCCGCCGCCAACACGGCTGGACGATGCGCGAGGATCTCGGACGCGGAGGCTGGCGGCGAGTGGTGCCCTCTCCCCAACCGTTACGCTGGCTCGAGGGAGACGCGGTGCGAGCGATGTTCGCCGCCGATCTCGGTGCCCACTGCGTCTTCGTCGTTTCCGGCGGAGGCGGGATCCCCGTCGTTCGCCGTCGGGAACACTGGGAGGGGGTCGATGCGGTCATCGACAAGGATCGGGCGGCTGCGCTGGTGGCCCACACCCTCGACGTGGACACCCTCGCGATCGTGACGGATGTTCCCGGCGCCGCCCTCGACTACCAGAGCGATCATCCCCGATGGCTCGGGCGTGTGGCGCTCGACGAGCTCATCCGATACTGGAAGCGGGGGGAGTTCGCCGAGGGGAGCATGGGCCCGAAGGTCGAGGCCGGCATACGGTTCCTGCGGGGCGGCGGCCGCACCTTCCTCATCTCCGACATCCGATCGCTTCCCCAGGCGCTCGCCGGCCGCGCGGGCACGCGCGTCGAGCATTGATACCGGCCCGACGCAACTGGCATAATCCGCCCGGCGCTCCATCGGCAGGTGGACGCGACCATCCCTTCCCTGCTCGGCGTGCTGTTTCTGACGTTCCTTCTCGCGAAGGGGCTCGGGCTCATCGCGCAGCGACTGGGCGCACCGTCGATGGTCGGGGAGATCATCGCGGGGATCGTCATCGCGAACGTCGCCGTCGGGTCGTTCAGCCTGCTCGGCTTCCTGAGCCTCTCCCCGAGTGGGAACGGGAACCTCGAGGTGGTCCAAGCGCTCGCGGAGCTCGGTCTCGTGTTCCTCGTCTTCTATGTGGGGATGAAGATGCGGCCGGCCGACCTCCTCGAGCTCGGCCGGCCGGCGGCGAAGATCGCCATCTTCGGAGCGATCGTTCCGTTCTTGATCGGCCTCGGGCTGTTCCTCGCCTTCGAGGGAGTGAGCAACTACCTCGCCGGGCTCTTCGTGGGGATCGCGCTCGTCGCCACCTCGGTCGGGATCGTCGCCCACATGCTCGAGAGCCATCGCCTTCTGGAGGGCCAGCAGGGGCGGTTGATCCTCACCGCGGCCGTGATCGAGGACATCATCGCCTTCGTAGCGCTCGCCATCCTGCTCGGCTTCGCCCGAGGCCAGAGTTCGGTCGATCTGAGCTACCAGGTCGGTCTCGTCGTCGTGATGGCCGTGGGCCTGGTGGCACTGACGATCTACGTCACCGGGCCGATCGTGCGGCGCTACCTGTCCAAGGCCCCGTCCGAGCCCTCCGGGGAGAAGCCGATCTCGAACGGCCCGTTCGTCCTCGCGCTTCTGCTGTGCCTGGGAGCGGCGGCGCTCGCAGAGTCCTTCGCGCTCGCAGCGATCGTCGGAGCGTTCCTCGCGGGGATCGCGATGGGCGATGTGGCGCCGAGATACGGACTCGCCCGGTCGTTTGGCGCGCTCAACGAGTTCCTCGTCCCCTTCTTCTTCCTGTTCATCGGTCTGCAGATCTCCGGCTCCGATCTTCTCGCGGTGTGGCCGCTCGCGCTGATCGTTACCGGGATCGCGATCGGGGTCAAGATCGGCGCCGGCGCCCTCGACAGCCGAGAGCACGGGTGGCAGGGAGGGCTCGAGATCGGGACCGCGATGGTGGCCCGCGGGGAAGTGGGGGTCATCATCGCCGTATCGGCGTACCAGGTGGGCGCTCTCGACTCCGATTACTACACCGCGATCGTCGTCATGGCGATCCTGACCGCGATCATCGGTCCGTGGATGTTCGACCGAGTATTGCGCCGCCGCCGAAGTTCAGTGCGGAACTCCGGCCGGGTCCCGGCCGGCGGGTCCGAGGATCCTGCCCCAGCGGGTTCCGAACCCGTCCCCCAAGCTTGAAGTAACACTCGGCGGATTTGGTCTGGGGAGCCTCATGCCGGCATCCAAGCCGACGCCGTCGTCGGAAGTGCCCGAACCGTCTCCATCCGCGGACGGTGCCTCCCTCGGGGAGAGGATCGCGTCGGAGCTGGAACTCCTCGCGCGGAACGTCGATGTGCTCCAGCGCCTCTCGGGAAAGTCCCCGATCGGGATCATCCGGCTGAGCGAGGCGCTCAACTTGCCGATCCACAAGGTCCGGTACTCGCTCCACCTGCTCGAGCGGGAGGGGGTCGTTCAACCGTCGGCCGACGGAGCGGTGGTCACCGACCAAACCGTGCAGTACTGGGAATCGCTCCACACCTCGCTGGACCGGATGACAACGCTCATCCAGCAGCTGAAGGAGCAGACGGACAAGCAGCGGGCACTCGGCTCGAATCGGAAAGGCTATTAGCGCGACTCAAGCTCGGCCGCTTCGGTGCCGCCGTAGCTCAGTGGTAGAGCGATCGGCTGTTAACCGAAAGGTCAGCGGTTCGAAAGGTGGGCCCGACGTTCGAGCCCATCCCAAATCCCGCTCGGCGGCGCCTCATCTGCGCGTTCCATGGGCCCGTAGCTTAGCCCGGCCGAGAGCGGCCGGCTCATAACCGGTTGATCGACGGTTCGAATCCGTCCGGGCCCATCCCCATCCGGGCTTGAATACCGGTGAGCGCCCGAGCTCTGTGGGGCCCCGCAGGCGCGTTACCGGCCCTCCCTCGCCGTCCGGATCGACCGATCCACTTCTCCCCTCTCACCCGCCATCCGAGATGGGGGCACCCGGTGGTTTTCGCACTTCGCGGTAGGTCTTCCACAGGCTGTAGCCACCGATCACGCCGACGACTACGACGATGATGACCGTGGAGTAACCGATGGAGTTGAGGTTCGGGACCGGGTTCCCGGTCGAGATCGCGACCTGATCGAGCCACGGGGCGGCGGCAACCACCGCACCAACGGCCATGAAGGCGAGACCTCCTACATACAAGGTCCGTGCCGCGGTCGAACGCCCGATCCGCTTGATCTGGCCCGGGGAGAGCTTCTTGCTTCGGGCTAGTTGCGCGAAGACGGCTCCCGTGACGATCTGCATCACCATGGTCCCGAGCCCGAAGCAGGTGCCCACCAGTGCCGCCCAACCGACGTTGGGCATCTCGGGAGCGAGAACGAATACGATGATGACCGCGAATCCACCGAAGCCCCACCCAGCAATGAATCCGTGCACCATGGCCATGCGAAGGGGTATCGGCTTCAGTTCCTCCTTCGACGGCGGCGACTCCCTCTCGGCGACCGTGGTGTGGTGAGTGTGATCTCGGAAGAACCGTCCGAAGAGCCGCTCGCCCCAGTGATCGAGCGGGAGGTGGATGTCGGTACCCCGCAGCAGATACCATCCGGCAATGAACATCGCGAGGCCGACCATGATGTAGATCGGTCCGTCCAGGTTGTAGACTCGGTAGATCGTGGCCAGCCCGAGGAACCCCAGGGCCGTGAGAATGGTCCTCTGGATGGTGAACCCCGAGGAGAAGGTGAGGCCCGCCTTCATCCCGCCCCGCGTGCCGTAACTGCCGATGGAGTAGCTGAACGTGATCGGCCACGTATGCTCGTCGGGGGTGATTCCGTGCAGGACGCCGAGGATGAAGCCGATGGCCAGGACGGTGGGGATCGTCAGGTTCGCGGGCGGGTTCAGGATGAAGTTCAGATCCATGACGGGTACCTACGGGCGCGAGTTAGCGCTCCCGCACGGTGGGATGGGATCGCCGTGGGGGCAGAGGGCGGGGTGTCCTTCGGCCCGGCAGATGCGCTCGACCGTCCGGTGGTCCAATGCCAGGTCGATCTGCCGGGCCGCCCGACACGTCTCCTGAGATGAGAATCCCAACCCCGCGAAAAGTTGCTCCGCGACTCGGTGGTGCCGCTGGTAGTCCGTGATGCACGCACGACCCCGTGACGTGAGCCGGGTCTTCCCACGATGCCGTTCCACCAACCCAAGCCGTTCGAGCGCGGTGAGATGACCGAGGGCGGACGGGGGCCGTACCCGCAGCGTGGCCGAGACAGCCTTCAGCGGGGCGCCGCGGTCCGGACTCTCGCTGAGGACGACGGCTCGAAGGGCATCGATCTGGCGACGGGTGAGGCGCTCGAGTGTCTCCATCGGGAGACCGAGGGTTTCGGATTATATACGCTCACCCCTAATTATTAGGGCATAGAACACTTTGTGATGTGTCCCGACCTGGTGGTGGCGCGCCGTTGACCGTCTCACCTTCCGGCCGCGTTCGGTTCGTCTCCCGATCGGTGGAACGATCCGATACGGCTTGATAACCGGCCCCGATCGCCAAGTGGCGGCCGGGTCCGCCTTGCCGTTCTCCGAAGGAGAGTTTTCACCGATCTCTAACACGGGGACGGGGAGGGAGCCCACCATGGAGTGATGCGGATCTCTTCTGGGAGAACATGCGGCGCGTGCAAAGCCGGGCCCACTACCGTTCGAACGTGACCTGTGCGTCCCGTAGCTTGGCGAGCGCCCGAGCTCGCATCCGAATGAACATCGAGTCGAAGACCAGCTTCTCGATCGAGTCCCACATCAATACCCAGACGAGCACGAGGAGCACGAAGTAGATGGCGAAGGTGTGGAAGCCGAGGCCGACGTCCACGAAGACGACAAGAGCCAGCGCGACGAGCGAGGTGGCAACTCCAACATACAGCGACTGCAATCCCTCCCGACGATTGACCGCGCGTTCGAGCTCTACCCCGTCGAACTTCACCCCGAAGAACGATCGATAGTTCCGGACGAACTGGGCCTGCGCCTCGGCGTCCAACGGCGCGTCGCCCGTGCGGATGGTCAGATCCACCGAGGGAGTCGTCCGGGCCCGCCGCGCATGGTTCTCGAGGTACTCTGCGAGAGGCGCTCTCAGGACGGGCGCTCGAAAGGGGAATCCTCCGCTCTCCTCCCAGATCTCCTCGGCCGTGGCGGGGTCAATCCGAAGGCGAAGGATCGGGTCCGACACGGTGGCTGCAACCCTCTCGTGGCTTAAGGCGGGTCGCGCGGAGGTTCGACGGGACCCTTAGGAGCCGAACGGGCAGGAGGAATCCCGAGGCCCCGGCGCTGCCCGATCCAATAGATGATCGCGCCCGCTACGACGACCGTCACAGCAGCGACCGCGAGCCACACGGACGAGATCATGTGCCTCCGAGGGCCCCGGGTTCGCCGGAGAGAAAAGGGTGAAAAGGTTGGTCCGTCGGCCTAACCGCAGCCGCAGCCGCCCGAGCCGCAGCCACAACCACCGCCGGCCTCCGCAGAGCCTCCCTGCCCCGCGGGCGCGGGGTGCTCCTCGTGGCCCTCGGGGGATTGGAGCTTCGGTGCGTTGATGCGGAAGCCGGTCTGGTCGAGCGACTGGACAAAGTCGATCTGGGCTCCATCCAGCATCTCGGCGCTGTCATCATCGACCAAGAGCGAGAACCCGTCGACCTTCACGATGTGGTCGCCGGATTTCTGCTGGTCGAATGCCATGCCGAACCGTGCGCCCCCGTGACCGCCGCCGCCCCCACCGCACCCGCCGCCGCCCGAGCCGCATCCGCAGCCCCCGCCGCCGAGTTCGAGATAGACGCGGACCGCGGTCCCGGGCTCCTGGTTCTTCATGAGCTCCCGGACCTGATCCTGCGCTTCCTTGGTTACGTCCACTTTGATACTATTCATGTGTAGGGCCCTCCTCGCAACCCTGCTCGACGATGGGTTCCCGGCCTATTTAGCGTTCCCGGAAGCGGAACGGCTCACGCGGAGAACGACTTGCCGCAGGAGCAGGTCTCTTTCGCGTTGGGGTTGTAGATCTTGAAGCCGGACTCTTCGAGTCCCATCAGGAAGTCGACCTTGAGCCCCTCGAGGAGCGGAGCGCTCGCGTGATCGACGACGACCGTGAGCCCGCGTTCGCGGTAGGCGACCTCGTCGCCAGTTTCGAGCTTGTCGAAGCTCATCCCGTAGGAGAGCCCCGAGCATCCCCCGCCCTGGACGTACAGCCGCAGGGCCGAGTCGGGCTTTCCCTGCTTCTCCATGATCTTCAGCACCTGCTCGCGGGCCGAAGGGGTCACTTCGATGGTCACCATGAACGCCTCCGACCGTTCTAGTTCGGGTAGGGGGATAAGGGTTGCCTAGCGAGGGAAGTGCTCGTAATGCGTTCCCCCGACCGGCTTAATGTACGGTTCGCTCTTGGTCGAGCCATGTGCCGCCTCTTCGGCCAGTTGACCGTCGCGGACCTGCCCGCCCACGCCTGGCTGCTCGATTCGGAGCGCTCGCTCTTCCGGCAATCGAACGTGAGCCCGGAGACCGCGCAGGCCGAAGGATGGGGCATCGCATGGTATGAACCGGATGGGCGGATCCACATCGAGAAAGGGGTCGAGGGGGCGTTCGCATTGTCGGAGCGCGCACACTTCGAGCGAGCCTCGCGAGATGCCAGCGGTACGCTCATCATCGGACACTTGCGCCACGCGAGCAACCCGCTCGGCCTTCCGCGGGAGAAGCTGCTGGCGCTGGAGAACAGCCAGCCGTTCCACGGTTCGAAGGACATCTTCGCGCACAACGGCGCGATCCCCCTTCCCACCCAGACGCGCCCGTACCTGGGCCGATTTGCCGCGGACGTGCGGGGCGTCAACGACAGCGAGGTGCTCTTCTGGCTCTTGGCGCACCACCTCGAGGGCTCGGGCAACCCGCTCGAGGCCTACGCTCGAACGGTGGAAGATCTCGTTCAGGTGTGGGAAGCGAACGGCCGCCCCGGGACGGCTCCGTACTCCGGATTGAACGTCCTGTACGCCCCCGGTCCGGAGGAGCTCTGGGCGTTCTGCCATTGGAAAGGGGACGTCGGCTGTAGCCTCCTCGCTTCCGACCGCCCGTACTACGAAATGACGTACCGCGAGGAACCTGGGCAGTTGGTCGTCGGGAGCGAACCGTTCGACGGCCGGGCCGGATGGCCTAGCCTCGCGAACGGTCACTATCTCGCCGCCCGCCGAGAGGGACACCGCCTGCGCGTCCGCACCGGCTCGATCCCCCTCGCGGCCTCCGCATTCGCCTCGATCTCACCGGCGTAGGTGCTGGGTACCCGGGGCGCTCGATGACCTCGAGCGAGATGCTCTCCGGCCCGGACCTCGGCGGAGGCCTCCTCCACCAGCTCACGATCGACAGGGAGGGCATTCGGACGGGGTACACCTTCCATGCGCAGGACGGCGGGGTCGATGCGGGGGGTCCGGCGAAAGGATCGCCGGAGCCGTTCGGATACCGGATCACTCCGACCGCTTGCACGTTCGGCGGGCCTCGCTGCTGGCACCGCGAGTTCATGCTCGGGGAGTCCGAGGCGCCGCGCGTGCGCGTGGCCTACAATCGGATGCGGTTCGTCATGGCGCCGATGCTCGCACAGCGCTACGGCGGCCGGCGTCCCACGGTCGACGCGGCACTGGAAGAGATCGCGGGCCGGCTGTCGGATCCGGCGCGCGGACTGGCGTTTCCTTGGTACGTGGGCGGATCGATGGCCTCGTATCTCCTGGGGGCGGCGATCGCCCCGAAGGATATCGACCTCGGTACGACCCGCGAGGGGATCGATCGTATCGCATCGGCGATATCGGAGTATCTCATCGAGCCCACGGCGACGACCGACTGGCCGCGCGTGGGCGAGGTGTACGCCGCGCGCGCCTTCGTCGGGACCGTCCGAGACGGGGCGCGCGTGGAGTGGGCCCATCGCGGGGGCGTTCCCTCCGCCGCGCCGGAAGAGTGGACCGGCGATCTCGCCCGCGTTCGGACCGAACCGGTGGACTTCCACGGCTTCGCCCTCCGGGCCACACGGCCGGAGTATGCGCTCCTCCGGGCCGCGGAGGCGGGCCGACACGAGCGCATCGAGCCCCTGGTCGCCACCATCCGCACGCTGGGTCTGGATGCGCCTCTCCTCCAGGAACTTCTCGGCGCCTCGACGCTACCGGCGCCCGCCCGCGATGCGCTGCTCGCACGATGCGTCGCGTGAGCCCCGTTCCTTTGGAGCCGATAGTTCTTAGACCTCGGCACGAGCCGGCTATCGATGCTGGAGATCCCGCGGCCCCCCGTTCTGGAACACCTGACCCCACACGACCTAGTGACCTACTTTCATTGCCCGCACGAGATGGAGCTCATGCGGACGCGGGACCCGACCCGGACGCCGGGGCCGGCCGGCGTCCCCGTCACTCCCGCCGACGTCGTCCCTCTTCGTCACTCCCCGATGTTCTCCCCACCGCTGAGCAAAGTGGAGGTGTATCCCGGGCGGATCGACATCGCGCCGGACGACCATCTCGTCTACCAGGACGAGGGCGAGGACGGTCTCCCGATGCTCTTCCCGCCCGAACGGATCCGGCTGGACGCGCGGTACCGGGAGGGCGCGCGCACCCTCGTGGACCCCGAGCTCAATTTCGCCGGTCGACCGGACCTCGTGATCGCGCGCAAGGACGGCGCTCTCGTGCCGCTCGAGTACAAGTCGACGCACCTGTTCGTAGGCTATCATGAGGCCCACGGTCGGCTGTTCGACACGGTGCAGGCCATCGCGGAGTGTCGGCTCGTCCACGCCGCGTTCGGCAAGCGACCCCCGTACGCGTTGATCCTCTACGGGGATCAGGCCGGCGACGGCGAGCGGGAGGGCTGGGTCCGCATCCCGTACACGGAGGCCGATGAGCATTGGCTGCGGGCCGCGCTCGTCCAGATCCGCGCCGACCGCGTACGGCCTCCGGTGCCGGCCGAACGCAACTGCGCGAGCTGCGAAGCGAACGAGGCCGGTCGGTGCCGGTTCGCGGCCGCTCGATACGACGGACCGCACCACCGGGCGGCGTTCCTCGCCTCGCCGCGCCCGGACCTGCGCTAGAGCGTGAGGACCATTTCGTCCGTGTCGAAGTAGGTGTTCCCGCGGCGGATCGCCCGCGGGGAATGCCCGCACCGCTGGAATCCGAGTTGCTCGTACAGCCGGATCGCCCTCGAGTTATCGGAGAACACGGAGAGCCGGACGAGCTCGTACCTTCCCCGGCATCGCTCGAGCACGTCGGTCATCAGCGCTCGACCGACACCGTGCCCGCGGTGGGCCCGATGGATCAGGATCCCGAGGATCCCCACGTGGCTCTGTTCGGAATTCTGGCCGCTCCCCGAAGCGCTCACCGTGCACGAGCCGACCGCGTGACCGTCGACCTCGGCGACCCGGGTCAAGGCCGCGCCTTCGAGGTTGCGGCGAAACAGATCCGCGAACCACGCGATCTCGGAGGGGCGCGTCGGGGGTTCGTGGTACAGCGTGATCCCGATGGAGCCGGTGACGCCTCGTTCCTCGTACAGGTGAAGATAGATGTCGATGAGGTCGTCCAGGTCGGCCCACCGCAGCTCCCGGATCGTCGCGGCCATCGCCACTCCTACCCGCAGGGATACCTATCGTTCGCTCCGGGGGACCCGGTCGCTGGTAGCGTTTAAATAGAGAGGGAAGGTCCCGAGCGAGGCCGCCCCGCGGCAAGACCGTCGGTGCGGCGCATGCACCCGTAAAGGCTCTAGGCCTTTCCGGGGAAGGGCGTAGGGGCCACTGTCCTACGGGACAATGGACCGATGACGCCGATCACACGCGTTCTGGACGCTTGTCAAGTGTAGTTAGTGTAGCTGACTCCTGTCAGTTGGGGAATGGCTGGGCTCAGGCGCCGAAGAAGGTCGTGCCAAGCTGCGATAAGCGGTGGGTAGGCGCAAGGAACCTGTGATCCACCGATCACCGAATCGGAACTCCGGTCCCGCAAGGGACATTCCGCAAGGAAGGGGAACCCCCCGAAGTAAAGCATTCTAGTAGGGGGAGGACAAGAAATCAAATGAGATGCCGTAAGTAAAGGCGATCGAAAGCGGCAGAGGACAAACCGAATCCCCGTTCGATGAGGACGGGGAGATGTGGAGTAGTGGACCTCCGTACTTGCCAGCTTCCGGAGCTCAACGTGCCTGGAACGGCAGACCAGAGCGGGTGATAGTCCCGTGAGCGTACGGAAGAGGCGAGATTGGAGGTATCCTGAGTACCGTGTGTTGGATATCGCGCGGGAAGCTGGGAGGTACAGACTTCCGATCCTAAATACGTCCTGAGACCGATAGTGCATTAGTAGCACGAGCGAACGCTGAAAAGTACCTCGGAAGGGAGGTGAAAAGAGCCTGAAACCAACTGACGATAAGCCGCATGAGGCCCCCAAGGAACGAAGCGACCGCAAGGTCGTGGACACAGGGTCCATGCGTCCGTTTTGAATAACGGGCCAGGGAGTTTCGATCTATGGCGAGGTTAAGGCCAATACGGCCCAAGCCGCAGGGAAACCGACAGTCCGCAGCGCCGCAAGGCGTCAGGGACGGGGTGCGCTCGCCCGAAGTCATAGGTGGAAGACCCGAAGCCAATCGATCTAAGCGTGGGTAGGTTGAAGCCTGCCGAAAGGTAGGTGGAGGACCGAACCGGTGTTGACGTGCAAATCACTCGGATGACCTGTGCTTAGGGGTGAAAGGCCAATCTAGACTGGGAATAGCTGGTTCCTCCTGAAACTACTCGCAGGTAGGTCTCGGCCGAGCTAGCACCGGATGTAGAGCACCGATTACGGGAAGCGGGACCGAAAGGTCTCGGCCTGTTGTCGAACTCCGAAGTTCGGTGCGGCGTAGACGCCGGGAGTGAGCGCGGCAGGGGTAAGCCCGCCGTGCGAAAGGGAATGCAACCCAGCGTCGCATTAAGGGCCCCAAGTGTCGGTTCAGTGTCATGTAAAGGGCGTCCGTGCTCGAAAACAACTGGGAGGTGGGCTCAGAAGCAGCCATCCTTCAAAGAGTGCGTAACAGCTCACCAGTCGAGGGCATGGGCACCGAAAATGGACGGGGCTAAACCGATCCCCGATATGCGACCATACTGTTTTGACAGTAATTGTGTAAGGAGGCGTGGTGCTCGGGTAGAAGTAGGGGCGTGAGTTCCTATGGACCGGGTTCCATCGAAAATCCTGGGAGGAGTAGCAGCAAAGACGGGTGAGAATCCCGTCCGCCGTAGGGGCCAGGGTTCCACGGCAACGATCATCCGCCGTGGGTTAGCCGAGCCTAAGTGAGTCCTTAATCGGCACTCGCGAAAGGGAATGCAGTTAATATTCTGCAGCTCCAAGGTCAAAGCGTTATAGAGAACACCAGCCGCTAGGGGGTGTGGGCATATGCCAGCCTATCTGTCCACCGTCGCTCCGGGAAGTACCGTCATGGTGAGAACCGGGGGAAGGGGGATGTGGGACTCCGCGAGGAGACTTTCCCCAATGCGGATGGTCCGTGAAAAGTCTATAGCGGCAACTTGGACTCGTACCGAGATCTGACACAGGTGCCCCTGGGTGAGAAGCCCAAGGCGTGTCGGCGAGAATTCGAGTGAGGGAATTCGGCAAATTAGCCCCGTAACTTCGGGAGAAGGGGTGCCAGAGACGAAGGTCTCTGGTCGCAGTAACAAGGGAACTCCGACTGTTTAATAAAAACATAGGTGGCCGCGAGACTGAAAAGTTGTGTATGGCCGCTGAATCCTGCCCAGTGTCGGTATCTGAAAGCCCGGTTCAACGGGACGAAGGACCGATAAACGGCGGGGGTAACTATGACCCT